>JALTMR010000343.1 GCA_027001525.1 Gammaproteobacteria bacterium | reverse complement strand
GGGTTATACCTTGTGCTTTGCCCCACAGCAGGAGTGCCACCTCGCGTCATGACCAAACCTTCAGAAGACCACGCCATCACCATCGACTACTTCACCGACGTACTCTGCATCTGGGCCTACGGGGCACAGATTCGCATCGATCAGTTGGAAAAAGAGTTCGGCAGCCAGATCAAAATCACCCATCGCTTCATTCCCCTCTTTGCCGCCACCGCCAAACGCATCGGCGAAGGCTGGGCGGAACGGGGAGGATTCGAAGGCTTTGGCGAACACACGCTGGAGGTGGCACGGCAGTGGGATCACGTCAAAGTCAGCCCCGCCACCTGGCGTCACTGCCGCCCGGCCTCATCGGTGATGATTCATCTGTTTTTGAAGGCCATTCAGTTGCTGGAAAACGAAGGGAAAATCCCCGCCACACCCCAGACCGGGTTCGGTCAGCGCACCCCTTTTGAAGCGGCGGTGTGGCGCAGCCGGGAGCTGTTCTTTGAGGAGGCACAGGATATCTGTAGCAGCACGATCCAGCAACGCATTGCCACCGAGCTGGGGCTGCCGTATGAGCAGATCAGGGCCCGACTGGATAACGGCGAGGCCTACGCCGCCCTGCACCTGGATCACGAAGCCCAGCACGAGCTGCAGATTCCCGGCAGCCCCACCCTGGTGATGAATAATGGCCGTCAGCGCCTCTACGGCAATCTGGGCTACCGGGTCATCAAGGCCAATGTTGAGGAGCTGCTGCGCGATCCGCGCTCCGGCGAAGCCAGCTGGTGTTGAACGTCAACCTTGGGGCCACTTGAGCCCCAGCACCAGATCCATCACATTGGTCCCTGTGGGACCAGTACGGATCAGATCCCCACTGGCGGCCAGAAACGTGCCCGAGTCCGCCGCCGCCAGACGCTCCGCTGCACACCATCCCTGCGCCTCACCACGGCCAAGCGTGCTGCCATCCACCAGGGCGCCGGCATCGCGGGTCGGGCCGTCACTGCCGTCGGTGCCTGCGGCGAGCAGGAGAACGTTTTCCACCCCCGCCAGGGCCATTGCCGCCCGCAATGCCAGGGCCTGGTTGCGACCGCCACGGCCGGGCTGCTGCGGCAATTTGACGGTGGTCTCACCCCCCCAGATATGGATCCCCGCCGGGCCGCCCTCCACCTCACGACTGAGCCGGCAGGCAACGTCCAGGGCATCGCCGCGCAACACAGCCTCCTTCTCAAACACCGCGTAACCCAGGGCCCGCCCCTTGGCAGCAGCGGCCCGTTTGGCCTCGGCCAGGCTGGCCACCAGCGCCACCTCCACCGAACCAAAACAAACATCCCCAGGCAATGGCAGGACCGGGCCACGCGCCATGAGGGCGACAACCCAGGCGGGCAGTTCCAGATCCGCCGCCGCCCCGCTCTCGCTCTCTGCCACCAACAGGCCGGAGCCGATGGTGGCAGGGTCGTCCCCCGGCACATCGGAAATCAGCAGCGCCACCGCCTTGCGCCCAGCCAGCCGCTGCGCCAGACGCCCCCCCTTGATGCAGGAGAGCGCCTTGCGGACGCGGTTCATGGCGTAGATATCGAGGCCGCTACCAAGCAGCCAGTGGTTCAAGCGATGCAGATCAGCCAACGCCACCCCCGGCGGCAACACCTCCACCAGACTGGAAGCGCCGCCGGAGATCAGAAACAGAAACTGCGCCTCGGCCGGCGCAGCGGCCATCAACGCCAACAACGCCTCACCGGCCGCCAGGCTCGCCTGCGTCGGCCACGGGTGACCGGCCTCCAGCAGTCGCAGCCGGTTATTCGGGCACAGTCCATCAGCGTGCCCCGCTTTGGTAATCACCAGCGCCTCGGCGATCTGCCCGGCCAGTGCCTGCTGCGCCCCGGCGTACATCGCCGCCGCAGCCTTGCCCATCGCCACGACGTAGAGCGGGCCGGCAAACTCGCTCCGTGCCAGGGCCTGCGCCACACAGCGCTGCCCGTTCACCGCCTCCAGCGCCGCCAGGTAGATGGCCAAAAGATCGGCACGCGCCGCTGTCATATCCTCGCTCATGGGACTCCTGAAAATAGAATGTAAATCTGTAATACTACGCAGCGCGGTAGAGCTGCTGCCATCACCACCCGCCCCACGCGCCGGGGCCAATGAATACCCTCAGGGAGTTACCATGCCAACAATGGAGATGCACCCCGTGCGCGGTGCCAATGTTACCAAACTGTTTTTTCTGATCTGCCTCGCCTGGCTGACCTCGGGATGCGCCACGCTGATGGACCGGGCAGATATTCAAAAACCGAGCGTGACGCTGGAACAGACCAAACTCAACGGGCTTTCGCTTAGCGGTATCGAGATCCTGGTGACGCTTAACATCCAGAACCCCAACCCCTTCGCCATCAAGCTGGCGGGATTCGACTACGACCTGGCCATCAACCAACACAAGGTCAGCGGTGGCCAGCAGCGCGAACCCATCGAAATCGGCAGCCACGACAGCGCCCTGGTGAGCGTGCCCGTTCAGCTCAATTTCACCGAAGTGTTCAAACTGATCGACGGGCTCGCCGAGCGCGACAGTATCAGCTACGAAATCGACACCACCACCTATGTCGATGTCCCCGTCATCGGCCTGCAATCGATCGCCAGCACACTGGCCAAAAGCTTCCCGCTGCCCAAACAACCTGACATCAGCGTCACCCACATCAAGGTCAACAGCTTCGATTTTGCCGGGGCCAACATCACCCTCGGACTTGAGGTCAAAAACCCCAACGCCTTCAGTGTCGACATGAGCAAGCTGGACTACCGCCTCAGCGTCGGCGACGAGGAGTGGGTTCGAACGAAAATGGACCATGCCGCCACACTGGCCGCCAAAGGGGCCAGCGAGATGGAGGTGCCGCTGCAGGTCAATTTTTTCGATATGGGAGGGATGATTTTTAACGCGCTGAAAGCAAAGCGGCCACTGGAGTACCAGCTTCAGGGGAACATGGTGCTGGACACCCCCGTCCCCTTTCTCAACAACGTCGAAGTCCCCTTCGATCAGGTGGGGCAGGTCAACCCTGACGTACTCTGACGCACTTTATGGGGCGTTCTCCACCACCCTCACTGCAGGTCGCTGAGAACACCCCCTGGCACACCATCAGGCTACACCAGCTCCCGCAGCGCCTGCGCCAGTTGTTCGATCACCGGCTGCCACTGCTGCGGCGCTTGCTGGCGGAACAGGCGCATGGTCGGGTACCAGGGCGAATCCTCTCGCGCCAGCAGCCAGCGCCAGTCGGCGGGGGTATAGATCAGCGTCCAGACCGGGCAACCCAAGGCGCCGGCCAGATGAGCCACGGCGGTGTCGACACTGATGACCAGATCGAGATTTTCGATGCAGGCCGCCGTATCAGAAAAATCGTTCAATTCAGCACTGAGGTCTGTCAGCACCATGCCTGCCGGGGGCTGGTTGGCCTGCTGGGCGGCGGCCCCCCGTTGCAGACTGTAAAACCTTACCCCGGCAACAGCGGCTAACGGAGCCAGATCAGCCAGGGCGATGGAGCGCTGCTGATCACGCCAGTTGTCAGGGTTGCCGCTCCAGACCAGCCCGACCTTAAACCCCTGATGGTCATTCAGGCGGCCACGCCAGCGCTCAAACAGCTGTTTGTCAGGGGCAAGATAGGGGACGACGTTGGGAATGGAATCGAGCGTTGTCCCAAACAGGCGGGGCAGACTCATCAGCGGCGCATGGACGTCATAGGCCACCCCGGCGGCCTCCTCGCTGCC
>JALTMR010000342.1 GCA_027001525.1 Gammaproteobacteria bacterium | reverse complement strand
AAACTTAGTCATTGATAAAATTAGGGATCCAGGCCGCAAGAAAAACCACAACGAGACGGGCGTGCAGCCTATCAGAAATGGCGTGCGGACTCAACGCCGAGATACGCCCCCGTTACCCCAAAAGTCACCAATCTGTCCCCCCTCTTCCGCTACCCAATGACCGACGTTTTATATGGTCTTTATTTAGCCACCAACGAAAACCAATAACATAGTAAAAACCTGGAAAAGGAGGCAGCCACCGCCTTTCCGTAACCTGACGCAGTGGGGTGAAATGCAGTGAATATCAGAACAATAAAAACAGTACCAAACCGGCAGCAGCCATCCATTTCCCTGGCCCTCCTCTTCGCCCTGTCAGCGGACCGGAATAGCGCAATCATCTCAGGGCTGCCACACGACGCCCACGCCAGGCTCCCCCTCTTCGGCCGCCCACCCCTCGCTGATACAGAGATTCACCACCGCCACCAACTCATCTGCGGCGTAAAGCAGCGGCTGACGGGGCCGCCACCAGGGGGGAACGTCAGCTTCTTGAAACAGCTTTTTCAGGCTGCGGTGATGACTGCGGCCTGCCGGTTGGATCGACTCCCCTCCCTGACGGAATCGAATAGAGAGAGGCACCTGACGCAACTTCGCCAGACTCAGCTTCATGGCCCCCTGACCTGTCCCCACCTCGACCCGGCTGCCATCCGGGAGCTGAATGGATCGCGCTGCCAACGGATCGAGTTCAACAGGAACACAGGCATCGGCAGCAGAAGCAGCGACCTCCCTGACAGCGTAAAGCCTTCCCCGAAAACGCCGCACAGCCACTCCAGGCCAGGCCACGCAAGGAGCAGCGTCAGGCGCGGCAAGCAGCACATCACTCAATACATGCTGAAGTTTGGCCTCTGACGGAAGAGAGAAGCCCAGGCCATGCAGCCAGTGGCGAAGCAGGTTCTTTTGACGGGCGGTGCTCAATTCAAGCAATCGGGCAATTGCCAACACACCGCCCCCAACGCCAGGCTCTCTTGCCGCCGCCAGATCCAGCGCCGCCAACTCATCCAGCAGTTCCGCCGCTTCACCGCAATGGCGGGCACTGCGACACAGCACCCGGTTCACCGCCGGCCAGCGCTGCCGCAACACCGGCACAACCTGATGACGGAGGTAGTTACGGCCAGGGCCAACGTCTGTGTTGCTGGGGTCTTCGATCCACGCCAGCCCTTGGGCCATGGCGTAACTGCGCAACTCGTCGCGGCCAAATGAGAGAAGGGGCCGCAGCAGTTGAGCCGGCCCCAGCTCGGCCGCTGCTGGCATGGCCGCCATGCCCTTGGGGCCGGCCCCACGTAACAGTTGGAGCAGCAACGTCTCGGCCTGATCGTCCTGGTGGTGAGCGGTGCAGATCACATCCCCCGCCGCCATCAACGCCTCCAGCGCGGCATAACGGGCTCGCCGGGCAGCCGCCTCGGGGCTCTCCCCCGCCTGCGGTGCAGCATCCACATTCAAGCTGACGCAGGGCAGATCCAACGAGTTGCAAACAGCGCGGCAGTGGTCAGCCCACTGAGCTGACTGGGGATGAAGACCGTGATCAACGTGAACGGCCCTTAACTCCAGCGCCAGTTGTGGGCGAAGCGAAGCCAGGGCGTGCAGCAGTACAAGGGAGTCACAGCCACCGCTGTAGGCCACCCAGAGCCGGGTAGCCTGATGCAGCGGTGGCAGCGTTTCGAGCAGTCGCGCGGGAGAGAAACCTGGCTGTTTCTGGCGCGACATCAGGTGATGGTCATTTAACGCTCGGTGAACTTGCCAAAGCCCATGAGACGTTGATAGCGATTTTCAAGCAAGGTATCCATGTCCAGCGCCTGAAGCTGGGTCAGCTCTGAGAGCAGAACAGACTTTAAACGCTGCGCCATGGCTTCGGGGTCACGGTGGGCACCGCCTGCGGGCTCGTCGATAATGACGTCAATCAACCCCTGCTCCATCAAGTGGCTGGAGGTCAGCCCCAGCGCTTCCGCCGCCTCCGGGGCTTTATCCGCACTTTTCCACAAAATGGACGCACAGCCCTCGGGCGAGATGACCGAGTAGGTGCTGTATTGCAGCATCATCACCCGGTCACCGACGCCAATGGCCAGCGCACCACCGGAACCACCCTCACCGATCACGGTGCAGATGATGGGGGTTTTGAGATCAGACATAACGAACAGGTTCCTGGCAATGGCCTCGCTCTGACCGCGCTCCTCGGCATTGATACCGGGGTAAGCTCCCGGCGTGTCGATGAAGGTCATGACGGGCATCTTGAAACGCTCAGCCATCTGCATCAAGCGCATCGCCTTGCGATACCCTTCGGGCCGCGGCATACCGAAGTTGCGGCGCACCTTCTCTTTGGTGTCACGCCCCTTCTGCTGGCCAATGACCATGACCGGCTGGCCGTCGAGACGGGCAACGCCGCCCACAATGGCCTCGTCATCGGCAAAGGCGCGGTCCCCGTGCAGTTCCTCGAAATCGGTAAAGATCGCGTTGATGTAATCCATCGCATAAGGGCGCAACGGATGGCGCGCCATCTGCGCCACTTGCCAGGGCGTCAGCTCAGAGAAAATCTTCTCAATCAGCGTATCGCTCTTGCTCTCCAGATGAGCAATCTCCTCCGAAATATTTAAATCGTTGTCACTGCCCATGTGGCGCAGTTCGTCGATTTTAGCTTCCAGCTCGGCGATGGGACGTTCAAAATCAAGAAAACGCATAATTTAATCTATTCTCAATTTAAGTAATAAAAGGGGTGAGATCGGGGCATTTTAGCGCGTTATGGCGGAAGGTGGAATGTGAAAAATCACTGATAAACCACGTTCACCACCTCTTTGCCCAGCAGCTCCGTCAAACGGTGGAGCAGTTCGTCGCTGGCTTTCACCCGCCACTCATCACCCAACGTAATCAGCCCCCGGGCCTCACGGCCGACGTATTGCAGCTGAACGGGCAGGCCGCCGTCACAAAACGGTTTCAGCGTCTTGTTCAAAGAATCAACGAAGCCGTTCCCGGCCCTGGCCGCCTCCACTTTGATCTCCAGACGCTTGGCGAAACGTTCACGGGCCTGGTCAATATCAAAGATGTGATCGCTGCTCATTTTGAAATTGCCGGAGTATTCGTCGATGCTGGCAGTGCCTTCGACGACGATCAGCTTGTCTTTGACGATCACATCACGGTACTTCTGATAGTTCTCGGCAAACACGGCCGTTTCGACCCGCCCGGTACGATCATCCAGCGTAACGAAGGCGATTTTGTCGCCGCGTTTGCTGATCATGGTTCTGATGGCAATCACCAGGCCGGCAATCACTACCGACTGCTTGCGATCGCCCCGTAAATTAGCCAGCCGGCAGGTCACGAAATGGCTCAACTCCGCCTCGTATTCATTGATGGGGTGGCCGGTAAGGTAGAGCCCCAGCGTCTCCTTCTCGCCTTGCAGGCGCTCTTTATCACGCCACTCGGGCAGTTTTTTAAACTCCACCGGCCCATCTTCATCACAGGGCTCACCAAAACCGAACATATCGGCAAAGCCGGCGGCCTGGTTCTTTTTGTGCTGGTCAGCCGTCTGAATCGCCTGGGTCAGGTTGTGCATCAGGGTGGCGCGGTTGGGGCCCAGCTCATCCAGCGCTCCGGCCCGGATCATCGCCTCCAGCAAGCGTCTGTTCACCTTGCGCAGATCGATGCGCCGGCAAAAATCGAACAGATCCGTAAACGGGCCGTTCTGCTGGCGCTCTTCGATAATGG
>JALTMR010000341.1 GCA_027001525.1 Gammaproteobacteria bacterium | reverse complement strand
TTCCCGACCTCAACGGTGCACCTGCCCGACGAGGTCAAGCTGGCGCAGGACAGCACCACCTAGTGTGCTACGCCACACTATTCACAGAGCAGAAAGTCAATATTTACGGGGGGAGGGGATGAACGCCAGCGCGGTTTTTCTATTGGGGATATCTTTGCTGCTGGGCAGTGGTGCTGTTTATGGCGCATTGCCGTTCGACCCGCTGCCAGAACAGCCCCCCATTCCGGCAGACAATCCACAAAGTGAGGAAAAAATTGGGCTGGGCAAGCAGCTCTTTTTTGATCCGCGTCTGTCCATCAGCGGCACGCATTCGTGCAACAGTTGCCATAACCTCAGCGCCGGCGGTGATGATGGCCGGGCCGTCTCGGTGGGGGTTTATGGCAGAAAGGGATCACGTAATGTACAGACGCTCTGGAATGCGGCTTACCACACGGTTTACAACTGGGATGGCAGCGCCAAGACGCTGGAGGAGCAGTTTAAGGCCCATGTGACAGACCCTCGCATTATGGCGATCCCCGAGGGGCGCGTACTGGTGGACCGAATCGCCCGCATTCCGGCCTACGTGAAGCAGTTTAATGCTGTTTTTCCAGACGAAGGCGTGAGCTTTGATGCCATCGCCAAGGCTCTCTCCTCGTTTCAGCGCACGCTGAATACGCCTGGTGGTCCCTACGATCGCTATCTGCGCGGAGACCGGCGGGCCATATCCGAGCAGGCCAAGCGGGGGTTCGATACCTTTGTTGAGGTGCGCTGCGCTTCCTGCCACTTCTGGGTCAACTTTGCCGGGCCCATCCCCGGCGTTGCCTTGCAGCAGGGTGAGGGCTTTTACGAATTGTTTCCCAACCACCCCGGTACAGACTATGAACGTCGTTATCGCTTGGCGGATGACCAGGGGCGCTTTAACATCACCCAGGACAACATCGACCGGCGGAAATGGCGGATGCCCGGCTTGCGTAACGTCGTGCTGACAGCGCCCTATTTCCACAACGGGGCGGTTAAAACATTGGCTGAAGCGGTACGCATCATGGCCAAAGTGCAGTTGAAAACGGAGCTGACGGCGCAGCAGGTCGATGACATCATCGCTTTTCTGAATACCCTGACGGGCGAGTTTCCCGAAATCACCGTCCCCCGCCTGCCGGTCACCGCCGGCCGGACGGTGATGGATGGTTACGATGAGTAGTGATAGCGGTTCAATATAAGGTGACGGTATGGCAGACAAGTTATTGATTATCATGGCGAACAGTGATCCCGACAGCGCCATGTCGGTGGTGCCGCCGATTACGCAAGCGGCAGTGGCGGCGGCCATGGAGTTTGAGGCGGAGATCATCTTTACTGGCCATTGCGCCAAGCTGGTGGTGCCGGGAACGGCGGAAAAGCTGATGTTGGCAGACGGCCGCGCAGCCATTGAGGTGATCCGGGAGGCGCGCGATGCGGGTGTGAAGATCAAAGTCTGTGCGAGCGGGCTGGAGCGCTGGGGTGAAACGGTTATTGCCGAAGTGGAGGAGACCGTGGGTGCGGCCTACATCATTAGCGAAGCGATGGACGGTGAAACAGTCACCTTCACCTATTAGCTGAGCATGGATGAGTGACTGGGTCGCCGTTGGGGTCTCTGCCCCGATGACTCCCAACGCCCCTTCCCCCGGAAAAAACCAAGCGCCAGGGAATCCGCCTCAAACGGGTCGGGTATGCTGAATTTGGTGAACAGGATTTAATAATTAGAGAATGAAGAAGTATTCGATGTCTGACTATCTGGAAGAGTCCCAACAGATTTACAAAGATGCCGATCTGCTCTGCTCGCCGCAGAGCGTAGAGGCCGCACTGGATCGCATGGCGCAGGAGATCAGCCATCAACTGGGTGACAAGAATCCGCTGGTGATCTCCATCATGACCGGCGGCCTGGTTCCTGGGGGCATGTTGTTGCCGCGCCTCGATTTCCCTCTCACCATCGACTACATCCACGCCACACGTTACGGCAACAAAACCGCCGGTGGCCTGCTGGACTGGAAAGTGCGGCCGCATCAATCGCTGCAGGGCCGTGTCGTACTGTTGATCGATGACATCCTTGACGAAGGTCTGACCCTGGAGGCCATTGTTGCCGACTGCCGGGAGGCTGGTGCCGCAGAGGTCTACACCGCTGTGTTGGTGGAAAAGATCAGAGACCGTTGCACCGATATCAAGGCCGATTTTGTCGGCCTCGATGTCGAGGACCGTTACCTTTTTGGTTATGGCATGGATTACAAAGGTTATCTGCGCAACGCAGCCGGAATCTACGCCGTGAAGGGCGCGTGATGTTTCGGGCAGAAGACAAGACCGTCAACGCGAATGGAGAGCAACACAGAGATGGCTAAGGTAGCAATTATCGGTGGCACGGGGCTGACCTCCCTCAAGGGGCTGGAAATTACCCGACGTGAAGAGGTAACGACGCCCTATGGGCAGCCCTCCGGCCCCCTCAGTTATGGTCAGCTGTGCGGCAAGGAGGTGGTGTTTCTCGCTCGCCACGGTGATCACCACACCCTGCCGCCGCACAAAATCAACTACCGCGCCAACATCTGGGCACTGAAAGAGGCCGGGGTGGCGCGTATTTTTGCCATGGCGGCTGTTGGGGGGATTGCCGAGGATTTTCCCCCGGAAAAACTGGCGGTGCCCGATCAGCTGATCGATTACACCTGGTCTCGTAAAAATACCTTTTTTGAAGAGGGGCTGGAGGAGGTGGTGCATGTGGATTTCACCTTTCCCTACGACGAGGGGCTACGCCAGGCCTTGATCAGCGCCTGCCGGGAGGCCGGTGTCGATGTGTGCGAATCCGGTGTTTACGGTGCCACCCAGGGCCCCAGACTGGAGACGGCGGCCGAGATCAATCGTCTGGAGCGCGATGGTTGTACCATGGTAGGGATGACCGGGATGCCGGAGGCCGTACTGGCCAGGGAGCTGGGGCTTGCCTACGCCACCTGCGCTGTCTGTGTGAACTGGGGCGCGGGTCGCAGTGATGGCGAGATCACGATGAAAGAGATCGAAGCCTCCTTAACCGTCGGGGCCGAGAGAATCCGGGCCATGCTGGAGAAGTTGATTGCCGCGCTTTGAAAGCTTGTTACACCACACTAGCGACCAATGGCAAAGGTCTCTACGTTACCCGTGCTCTCTTCTTCCTCTTCAGCCAGCGGCGGGGCGTAGGGGGTAAACAGGATCAGCATGCCGACCATGGGGTGGTCGAGGTACTGGATTTCCGTGCTGCGTGTTCTCAGCTTTCCCTGCACCCTGACGGCTTCAACGACGGGCACCTCTTCCGCGCTGTCTGTCAGTGCGGTCTCCTCAATCACGTCACTCTCTTCACTGCCAAACGGCTGCGGCAGTGGATTGAGGGCTTCTTCTGTAACGACCTCTTCTTCCATCACGTTGTCGTTCTGCTCGGCAAGCGCGTGCTCTGTCATTATCGGGTCGATTTGCCATAAAAAATCGGTTTCGACGTGGATGTAACGCCCTCGACTCAGGGTCAATACGCCATCGAGTTCCAGTGCTGTGGCCTCCGGGGCGAGTGGCGCTTCGGCGCTAAAGCCGGGCAGGGGGATGTTGATGACGTTGCCTTGCTCATCCAGCACCCATTGTTGCTGGGGGGGAGGCTCGGCGACATCCGTGGCGGATTCTTTGGTCACGTCCGGTGACGTATCCCACATTGTCGGGGGTGCGTTGTGGCCTGCTATGTCGATCTCTGTATCCGCTGCCGGATCGGTTGCGGGCGCTTTGGCTTCCCCCA
>JALTMR010000340.1 GCA_027001525.1 Gammaproteobacteria bacterium | reverse complement strand
GCCGAGCGACATTGCAGCCGAGTCGAATCGTTTGTAGATCTCTTCTGCGGGCTCAACCTCATCGATGGCAACAGCCTCAACGTCATCGCGCAGCTTGAGCATGTCGCGCAAAGAGATGGCATCGCGACTGTTCACCAGGTCGGCATGTTTCTGCCAGTCAGCGTAGTCGCCGGTGCGTACCGCTGTTTGCAGGCTGCGCACCACGTCGGGGTTGTAGGCGTGGTCTTCACCGCCGTGAACATATTTCAGCAAGCCACCCTGGCTAACGTTTTTACGCGCATTCCAGGCCTCTTTTTGCAGCTTTTTCTGATCATTTTGCAGATCCTCAAAGGAGCTGCCTTCGATGCGGGCCGTGGTGCCTTTGAAGCACAGGTCCACCACTTCACGACTCAAACCCACGGCCTCAAACAGCTGCGCGCCACGGTAGGAGCCGATGGTGGAGATGCCCATCTTCGACATGATTTTATAGAGCCCCTTGCCAATGCCCTTGCGGTAGTTCTGCTCGACCTTCGCAGCGGACAAACCCTCGATCGCCCCGTCGTTGAGCATGTCGCAGAGGCACTCGTAGGCAAAGTAGGGGTAGACAGCCGTCGCGCCGTAGCCGATCAGTACGGCAAAGCTGTGCGGTTCACGGGCGGTCGCCGTCTCCACCACGATGTTGGCATCGCAGCGCAGCCCTTCCTCGATCAGACGATGGTGCACAGCGCCAGTGGCCAGGGCGGCGTGGACCGGCATTTTATCTTCGCTGATACCGCGATCAGAGAGGATGACCACCACCTTGCCGCGCTTCACCGCCGCCACGGCTTCATCACAAATGGCAACGATCGCCTGCTTCAACTCGCCGTCACGGTTCAGACTGATCAGCGCGTGGCCATATTCCGGGTCACTCTCCATCGCCAGCAACTGGGCGTATTTGCTATGAGAGAGCACGGGTGAACTCACCAGCAGACGCGCGGCGTGATCAGCACTCTCTTCAAACATGTTGCGCTCACGACCAAGACAGGTCTCCAGCGACATGACGATTGACTCACGGATCGGGTCAATGGGCGGATTGGTGACCTGGGCAAACTGCTGACGGAAGTAGTCATAGGGAGAGCGCACCTGGCGGGACAATACGGCCAGCGGCGTGTCGTCACCCATGGAGCCCACCGCCTCCTGGCCAACTTCCGCCAGCGCTCGCAGCACCTGATCACGCTCTTCGAAACTGACCTGAAACTGTTTTTCGTAGACTTTGAACTCATCTGGCTTGATGCGCTCGCCCATGCCCTCCTGCTCACTGAGCAGGTCAGACTTAAGGCGTTTGCTGTTGGCCGCCAACCACTTTTTATAGGGCTGGCGCTTTTTCAGCATGTTGTCGATGGCCTCGGGCAACAGCAACTCGCCCGTGTCGGTATCCACCGCCAACATCTGGCCCGGCTTCAAGCGGCCTTTGGCCACCACGTCTTCCGGGGCATAGCCGTAGACGCCAATTTCGGAGGCCAGGGTGATGTGCCGATCTTTGGTGATGACGTAGCGGGCGGGGCGCAAGCCGTTACGATCCAGCGTACAGCCGGCGTAGCGGCCATCGGTCAGCACGATACCGGCGGGGCCATCCCACGGCTCCATGTGCATGGAGCTGTATTCGTAGAAAGCACGCAGATCCGGGTCCATATTCTCGATGTTCTGCCACGCGGGTGGCACCAGCAGACGCATGGCGTGGAAGATATCCATGCCACCGGCGAGCAGGGCTTCGAGCATGTTATCCATGCTGTTGGAGTCCGACCCGCTGAGGCTGACCAGCGGACGAATATCCTCCATCGGCAACAGCGGTGTCTCAAATTTGTGGCCCCGGGCAACAGACCAGTTACGGTTGCCCTGCACGGTGTTGATCTCACCGTTGTGAGCCAAATAGCGAAACGGCTGGGCCAGACGCCACTGCGGCCAGGTGTTGGTAGAGAAACGCTGGTGGAAAACCGCTGTCGCGGAGGCCAGGCTCTGATCGTTCAGATCCTTGTAGAACACCGGCAGATTCTCAGGCAGCACCAAACCTTTGAAAGAGATGACGCGGGAAGAGAGGCTGGGAACATAAAAGGCCGCATCGTCAGGTTCGATCGCTTTTTCGCTACGGCGACGGGCGATATACAGGTGGCGCTCGAAGCTCACCTCATCCATGCCCTCAGGCGCGTTGACGAAGATTTGCTCTATCTGGGGCAGGCTGCTCAGCGCCTCTTCGCCGCAGGCAGACTCATCCGTAGGCACCACCCGCCAGCCGGCAACCGCCAATCCCTCTTTCTCGATTTCGGCGCTCAGACGCTTGCGGGCCAGATCCGCCAGGGCGTTATCCTGATTGAGAAACACCATGCCAACGGCGTAGCGTTCAGCCACGTCAAAACCGAGTTCAGCGGCAACGGCGCGAAGAAAACCATCGGGCTTTCGCAGCAACAGGCCACAACCGTCACCGGATTTACCATCGGCAGCCACGGCACCACGGTGGGTCAGACGCGCCAACGCACTGATGGCAGTACTTACCAGCCAGTGGCTGGGTTTACCATCCATCTGGGCGATGAGGCCAAAACCACAGTTGTCCTTCTCGAAAGCGGAGCGGTATAAACCTTGTTCCATAAGCGATCTAACTGGTTGATTGTTATAGACTATTGCCTGTTCCAAGCGCGGCAGATAAGACGCCCTCAGGCAACATAAAAGGAAGGGGAGTATACAGTTGTACGCATAGGGGCGCAATCGAACGCCTGGTCAACGATGACCAAGATGAGAAAAACTATTTAACAATCAAATAATTACAAACTGCTTTGCTGGGATTCCGCGTGAAAGTCGGCCTGCACCGATGCAAAACTGCGCGCCCAGGGCTGACGCACACCCCAACTACGGGGCAACTTTGCTCCCGCCGCTTTCGCCTGCGCCTGGGTAGCGAAGCTGCCGTACACCAACACGGCCAAACGATTGCCGCGACGGGCAGTGAAAAAGATGGCGCTGTTGCCGCTCATGCCGTTGGTTTCGGCGAAATGGCGTACCTTTTTTTCATCTTTTAATGCCATCAGCTGGAGTGTGTAATGGCTGGCAGGCTGCGCCAACAACCACTGCTGATCCCTGGATAGCACTGGGGATAGCGCTGGCTTGTCCTCTTTGGCGGCAACGCTCTCCTGGGGCGCTTGCGGGCGCGAGGCTGGTGCCGGCTCAGGCTCAGGCAATACCTCTTCGGCCTCAGCCCTCTTCTCTGGAGCCTGTTCCGGGGGCTGTTCCGGCAACTTGATCGCCGCCAGCAACTCTTGCGGCGGCGACTCTTTTTTCTTCACCGGCACGTCAGTGGTGGCAGGTGCCGGGACAAGAATGACACCCTCACTGGCGGCAACGGTGGACTGGGTGCCGCCGTCACTCTTCTCCGCCGCACTTGCCTCGGGATCAAACAGCGGCGCGGGCAGATCGATCGATGTCTGCTCCAGCACTGGCTGATCTTCCGAAGCGGCGTAAAACTGATTGATTTCGTTTTGAAACAGGATAATCAAAGCGATGGCCACGACACCCACCGCCACCATCACCCAGCGCCCCATACCGGCCTTGCGCCCGGGCCGGCGCACCCGCTCAATTTTGTGTGTCTGCAACACCTTACGGACCAGCGCATTGATACGCGCCGGATAGCCTTCGGACTGCAAGTGAATCTCTTCCACGACTTCGGGGGTAAACAGACGCCCCTCCGCCGCTGCGCCGCTCATCGCCAGGCGCCGGCTGATGTAGGGCTCCACTTCGTCGGCGGACAGCGGCTCAAGCTCAAGGGTGTAGGTCAGGCGCGAGGCCAGCTCTTTCACCCCCTGCAAACGGGGGGCAAACTCGGAAGGGGCGATAAGGATCAGACTCAGGGCGTTATCCGCCCGGTAATCACTTAGCAGAGCACCCAACAGGGTGAGCTGGGCATCGTCGAGATTCTGCGCATCATCAATCACGATAATGGCTCGCCGGCCACTGCGACCGAGGGATTCGAGAAAGCGTGCCAGGGAGTCGAAGAGCATGCCGCGCGACTCGTCAGTGGTCACCAGAGGCATCTCAACGTGTTCGATGATTTTCAGGAGCAGATCGGAGTCGAGATCAGATTCGCGCACCTGAACCAGGGCCGCGCGCCACGTATCCGCCGCCTTGGCGACGAACTGTTGCAGCAGTGCCGTTTTACCCACGCCGTACGGCCCGCTGACCAGCAGCAGTTCGCTGTACGGCGCTAGATGCACCAACTTGTTAAAGCTGAGGGTTCGAACCTGGTCGACAAAATAGTCCCCCGGGGCAACGCCATCATCGAAGGGGTTGATATCGAGGCGGTCGTCTGCGATTGAGTCTGAAAGTTCGATGGCCATGAGCTACGCGCGTTGATGAATTCGTTGTATCCAAACTACTACAAAGTGCCGGGACTGATAAGCACTGTGTCAGTTATCCTTGAGACCTTCGACGAACACCACCTTGTAACCTCGTTTGATTTGCGCATCCCGCGCCTCCAGCAAGGCCTGTTCCGCCACTTCCCGCTCACTGTAAAATTCCCGCTTGAGACGCCCGCCAGCCCCTTGGTAGCCCCACTCTTTGACCAAAGACCAACCGTCGAGAAGGTCTTGCTGCAGGAAAAGGTGGTAAAACCTGGGGGCCTTGTCATGCAGCGGTGGGGTTTGCATGTAGATACGCATGGCTCAGCCTTTTTTAGGTCAGCGCAGCGGGATCGAACAGACGACCGTGCTCCAGAATGGCAAAGCGGTCTGTCATGCCGGCGATATAGTCGGCCACGGCACGCGCCCGACCGCTTTCGCCCTGCTGCGCCTCCAGCAGCCTGGCCGCCTGCAACTGCTCAGGGGGCATCAATGACGGCGTTTCAAGAAAAACCCCGAACAGATCGCGAATCACCCGTCCGGCCTTGCCTGTCATGCGCATGACGCGGTAGTGACGATAGAGGTTGTGGCGTAAAAACCGTTTCAGTTCAAGATTGTACGCCGTCACCTGATCGCCGTAGCTGACCAGTGAGCAGCCCAGCGCCCGCACCTCATCGGCACTGGCCGGGCTCTCGCGCTCAATGTTGGCCTGCGTTGTTGTCACAAGATTGGTCACCTGGACGTCGATCATGCGGCGGGTGATTTCGTGCACTAATCGACGACCGCTGATGTCGGGGTATAACCGTTGCACTTCGTCGTACTGGGCGCGAAACAGCGCCACATCGAGCAGCTGCTCGACGGTGATCAAGCCGGCCCGCAAGCCATCGTCAATGTCATGGTGGTTATAGGCAATTTCATCCGCCAGATTGGCCAGCTGGGCCTCCAGGCCAGGCTGGGTGTTGGCCAGAAAACGCTGGCCCAATTCACCCAGCGCTTTGGCCTTGTCCCGCTGACAATGTTTCAGAATCCCCTCGCGCGTTTCAAAGGTGAGATTCAGGCCGGGAAAGTTGGCGTACTTCTCCTCCAGCTCATCCACCACACGCAGGGACTGAAGATTGTGTTCAAAGCCGCCAAAGTGCTGCATGCATTCGTTCAGCACGTCCTGGCCCGCGTGACCAAAGGGGGTATGACCCAGGTCGTGTGCCAGGGCGATTGCTTCAACCAGGTCTTCGTTCAAGCCGAGAATGCGCGACATGGTGCGGCCAATCTGGGCCACCTCGATGGAGTGGGTCAGGCGGGTGCGGAACATGTCGCCTTCGTGGTTCACAAAGACCTGGGTTTTGTACTCCAGCCGACGAAAAGCGGAGCAGTGGACGATGCGGTCTCTATCGCGCTGATACTCGCTCCGAAAACGCGGCACCTCTTCGGGGTAGCGACGGCCGCGAGACTGTTCAGGCCGAGACGCATAAGGTGCCAACTGCGGCCGATTGGACATTAGCGCCGGCACCGCGCCAGGGTGTCGAGCAGCAGCTCGGTGGAGAAATCATCTGTCACCACCGCTTCCCCCAGGGACTTCAACAGCACCAGGCGAATCTGTCCCTCTACCACTTTTTTATCCACCGCCATCAGTTCCAACATCCGCTGAGCACTCAACGCCTTGGGGCCGAAAATGGGCAATTTGGCCCGTAGCAGTAGCGCTTCCAGCCGTTCGACATCGCTTTGATCGATCCAGCCCAGGCGCGCCGACAGGTCTGCGGCCATGTACATGCCCGCCGCCACGGCTTCACCGTGGAGCCAGTCGCCATAACCCATGCCTGTCTCGATAGCGTGGCCAAAGGTGTGACCCAGATTGAGCAGGGCACGTACCCCTTTTTCGTGCTCATCTGCGGCCACAACATCGGCCTTGTTCTGGCACGAACGTTCAACGGCGTATATGAGCGCCTCTTCATCCAGCGCCAGTAACTGCTCCATGTGCGCCTCTTGCCAGGCCAGAAACTCGGCATCTGAAATCAGGCCATATTTGATCACCTCGGCGATTCCGGCGCTGAGCTGGCGTGGCTCCAGCGTTTTTAGCGTGGAGATGTCAGCCACAACACATTGGGGCTGATAAAAAGCACCGATCATATTTTTGCCCAGCGGATGATTCACCGCCGTTTTGCCACCCACGGAAGAGTCAACCTGAGAGAGCAGGGTGGTGGGAATTTGGATGAAGGGTACGCCGCGCTGATAACACGCGGCGGCAAAGCCCGCCATGTCGCCAATCACGCCGCCACCCAGGGCAATCACGGTAACGCGACGACTAAAGTGCTGCTCCAGCATGGCGGTAAAAATATCGTCTAGCACCGTCAGCGTCTTGTACTCTTCCCCATCCGGGAGAATGACAGTTTCAACCCGCTTGTCTGAAAGCAGGCGCAGGATCTTGTCCAGATAGAGGGGCGCAACAGTGCTGTTGGTAACAACAACCACCTCCTGTCCCTGGATGTAGGGTACAAGTCGATCGGCATCCGCCAGTAAATCAACGCCGATATAAATGGGGTAGCTACGGTCGCCCAAATTTACGTTCAAGGTCTTCATGTCGATAGGGAATTCTTCTCTTTAGCCTGCTGTTTGGCCACTTTTTCTCGCCGCCGGGCAAGCCGCTTCACCCTGCCGGCCAACTCACGTACCAGAGGCCGAACGCCTTTGCGGCCGGTATCAACCACCAGGTCGGCTACTTCCAGATAGAGCGGTTCACGCTCTTGCAAAATGGCCCCTAGTTTCGCCTTGGGATCTTCCGTCTGCAGCAATGGCCTGTTTTTGTCTTTTGCCGTGCGCTCAAATAGCTCATCGAGACTGGCTCTCAGGTAGACCACGATACCGCCGTGCTGCAAGCAACCCCGATTCTCCGGAGCCAATACCACGCCGCCCCCGGTGGCCAACACAACGCCTTTGCGCCGGGTAAGATCCTCGATCACCATTTTCTCGCGCTTGCGGAAGCCCTCTTCACCTTCGATATCAAATATCCAGGGAATGGTCGCGCCGGTGCGAGCCTCTATTTCGTGGTCGCTATCGATAAACTCTACCCGTAATACCTTGGCCAACTGCCTGCCAATAGTCGTCTTGCCCGAGCCCATCGGGCCGACAAGGTAGACGTTGATCTGTTTCGATGGTGAATAGAGCATGGGAAGAACCAGGGAGCTATTTTCGGCGAAGGGGTGAATTTACCAAAAAAACGGCCCTGGCGCTTACCTCAAACTAAAAAGAGGCCGGTTTCGGCCTCTTTTTAGTCAAGTCGGAGACAGCGAAGTGCCTACTGGATGGACATGCCTTCCTTGATGATCTTGGGCGTAATGAAGATCAACAGCTCCTCTTTGCTGTCCCGGTTTGAGCTGGAGCGGAACAGGGCACCAATAAGCGGCAGATCACCAAAAAACGGAACGCGATCCACCCCTTTGTTGCTATCTTGCTCATAAACACCGCCGAGCACGACCGTCTCGCCATTTTCGGTCAGCACCTGGGTATTAATCTCTCGCGTATTGATGCTGGGAATGCCCTGAAACACGTCACCCACGCTGTCTTTGTTGATCACAAGATCCATAATAACGCGGTCGTCAGGGGTGATATGGGGGGTCACTTTCAGGCTCATCACCGCCTTCTTGAAGGAGACAGAGGTGGCCCCTGAGGCCGTGGCCTTTTGATAGGGAATCTCCACCCCTTGCTCGATAAAGGCCTCTTTCTGGTTCGCGGTGATCAGGCGGGGCGTTGATACCACCTCACCTTTGCCTTCGGCCTGCATGGCAGACAACTCAAGATCCACTAACGTGCCAAAAGGCAGTTTCGCCAGCGCCAAGGCAATCTGGCCGGCAGGGTTGGCGGCAGGCAAATTAACATTCAGAGTATCGTTATTGATGTCAATGGGCTCCTGGTTAATCAAGTTATCCACGGCACTGAGGTTGCCTGTCACAATATTTCGATCCCCTTCTCCTGGCACACCACCGCCACTCTGTCTCGTAATACCAAAACGAACACCAATCTCTTTGCTGAATTTGCTGTTGGCAATCACGATACGGGATTCGATCAGTACCTGCCGGACCGGTACATCCAGAATCGCGATCAGCTTGCGGATTTCATCCAGCTTTTCCGTAATGTCATTGATCAAAAGCGTGTTGGTACGGGTGTCGATAGAGACACTGCCTCGCGAAGAGAGCAGGCTGTTCTCGCCAGCTTTCAGCAAATCAGCGATATCAGATGCCTTGGCGTAGTTAATCTGCACGACATCGGAATAGAGTGCTTCCAGCTCGGCCACCTGACGACGGGATTCCAGCTCCGCCGTTTCGCGTGCGGCAATCTCCTCGGCTGGCGCGATGTACATGACGTTGCCCATCTCCCGCATAGCCAAACCCTTGGTGCGCAGAATAATATCGAGGGCCTGATCCCAGGGCACATTCTGCAAACGCAGTGTCAGCTCACCGGAAACCGTGTCACTGGTCACCAGGTTCATACCAGTGAAATCAGCAATCAACTGCAATACCGCCCTCACCTCGATATTCTGGAAATTCAGGGACAGGCGCTCACCGCTAAATGCACTTTCATCACCTGCACGCCGCAATGCCTCCAGGTCTGGCTGCTCTTTCTCTTTAATCTCAATGGTTAACAAATTTTCAGACTGATACGCCAAATGCTCGTAGTTCCCCTGGGCCGAAATCAGCATCCGTACATTATTGCCCTGGCGGAAGGTTTCTATCTTCGTCACTGGTGTCGCAAAATCGGTGACGTCTATCTCCTGCTCCAGCTCCGCCGGCAGGCCGGTATCGACAAAATCAAGAACCAGCTTATCGCCGCGTTCACGAATGTTCACCCCCGTAGAGGTATCTGAGAGAGAGACCAACACGCGGGCTTCCCCCTCATCGCCACGACGAAAATCAATTTTATTGATCTCATGTGCTGCCGACACTTTGGGCCGGCTAAATACGGTGGCCGGCTTGTCTGCTGGCGGGGCAGAGACCATTTGGCCGCTGTTGACCCCTTCCAGAATTACGTAGACATCGTTGCCCTCGACTTTCAGCTCATAGGGCACCAAGCGCACGAGATTCAGGACGACCCGCGTGCGACCCCTGGCCTCAACCGCGCTCACGCTGCGAGCAACCCCCACACCAATCTCGGTATTTCGGGCAGGCAACTTGTTGGCTGTATTGGCGAAATCAAGAGCAATTCTGGCAGGGCTATCAATGGTAAAACTCAGCGGCTCCGGTGCCGGTTTGGCCATGGAGAATTTAATCTGGATACGGTTACCCGCCAGACTGGAGACGTTGACGGATTCCAGCGCGTTAGCAGCGCCTCCCTCCTCCTGTGCCGCAGCTAACGATCCGGTGCCTAACCACACAACCATCGCCACGACGACTGCACCGACTCTGCCCATCATTCCAAATATGCTGTTTGTTCTCATTGAGGCGCTCGACTCTTCACTCATTTGCTGCATCATTTACCATGCCCTCTTCTGGGATCATTCCACTAACGCCAAGGAAGCGGGGCGTTCCAGCCACCCGCCCAAGCCATCAGGAACAATCTCCACCAGCTCTATTCTGTCTTCCTTAATGGCAACGACTTTACCATGATTCTGCCCGAGGTAATTTCCAGGGCTGACGCGGGAAATCAGCCCATCAGGGGATTTCACCAGCACGACCTGTTCACCCTCTCGCGTCATGGTGCCCACCATTCTCAAGGTATCCAGCGGATAACTCTCCAGTGGCTCGCGGCGACGACGCACGTCCGGACTCAGGCCGTTGGAGACCTCGACCTCTTCCTCTTCACGCTGGGCTGCCTGCTGTCTGGCACGCTTTAACTCCCACGACATGAAGGGGTCGTCCATACCCGCTGCCGAGTAACGAAAACTGGCGGTGGGCACAAACTCCGGCAGGGGCTCGACCCGGCCCTGCTTGCTCGACTTGACCTTGGCAACGAAGGCGCGAAGATCCTCAACATCACTATCAGCACAACCGACCAAAGTCACAGCAACAAACAGCAACACTGCGCCCTTGGCGCCGTTCAATATCCTCGATGCAATACCCTGAGTCATTACTCTTCCTCCTCAAGATATCGATAGGTCTTCGCTGTGGCAGCCATAACCAGGCTACCGGCTCCCTCTGTGCCTTTCCCGGCAGATATTGAGATGTCATGCAACGTCACAATCCGGGGAAGTGCCGCCACGTCACTGACAAAACGCCCGAAATCGTGATACTCCCCGGTGACCCGGATATTGATCGGGAGCTCAGCATAGAACTCCTCCGGTGACTCGCCTTCCGGTTTAAACAGCTCAAACTCCAAACCATTTGCCAGCCCCGCCTGGGAGATATCAACCAGCAGCTCTGCGACCTCAGTTTTGCTCGGCAGCTGTCGCAGCATCGCACCAAAAGACTGCTCCATCTCCTTCATCTGCTGCTTGTACGCCTCCAGATTGATCGCTTTGTGCTGCTTGGTCTCAAAGACCTGCTTTAACTCGGTCTCTTTCTTTTCCGCCCGTTCCAGATCATCAAGCTGGTTCTGTGTATCCAGCCAAAAACCCAGCCCGAGAACACCGACACTCAGCAGCACGATGGCCAAGGCCTTAACGGGGATCGGCCACGAACCGACGTCGTTAAAGTCCAGGCTTTTTAGATCATCAAAAAAATTATTCAGTCCGCTGCTCACTATTCATCCCCCCCGTGATCTTCCGACTCGTCGGGGTTCACCTGTTTGACCACCAAAGTGAATTTACTGGATCGTTTGCCATCTTTTTCTTCGACTTGAATCACCTCAAGCCGGGGGCTATCGAACCACTCGGAGGCATCCAGCCGGCGCATAAACGCCGACACCCTGGCATTGGACTGTGCCAACCCGTCCAGTATCACCTCATGCCCCTTTTGCTCCATGCTGTTCAAATAGAGCCCTTCGGGCACGGCATGGACCAATTCGTCGAGCATATGAACGACCATGGGACGACGACTCTGGAGATCCTGAATAACGTTCATGCGAATCAGGAGCGCCTTTTTTGCACTTTCCAGTTCACGTATCGCTTTAATGCTCTCATCAACTTTTGCAATTTCATCCTGCAGAAATTTGTTACGGTTATTCTGGTGCTCAATCAAGCCGTTGATGTACACATGTGCGTAGAACACCAGGGCTGTCATCAATATAGCTGCACCGATCGCAATGGAGGAGAACTGCCTTTTACGCTCTTTGCGCTGCGCTTCACGCCAGGGTAGTAGGTTAATCTGCGTCATCAGTCGAAGCTCCTCATGGCCAGTCCGCAAGCAATCATTAAGGCGGGGGCGTCAGCACCAAGTGCCTGGGGCTTGATCCGTGATGAAAGTGACATATTGGCAAAGGGGTTGGCCACTGAGGTGGTCACACCCAATTTGTCTTCGATCAATTCGTCGATTCCGGGAATCGATGCACAGCCACCAGCGAGAACCACATGATCCACACTGTTGTACTGACTCGATGAGAAGAAAAACTGCAACGAACGGCTCACCTGCTGCACCATGGCGTCTTTAAAGGGTTTCAAGACCTCCGGCACGTAGTTGTCGGGCAATCCACCCTGTTTTTTAGCCAACCCTGCTTCCTCATAGGAGAGGCCATAACGCCGCTGGATCTCTTCGGTCAGTTGCTTGCCACCAAACACCTGCTCCCGGGTATAGATAATTTTGAAGTCATGGATCACGTTGAGTGTTGTCATCGTCGCACCCACATCGATGATCGCCACCGTCAACCCATCGCCACCATCAGGCAGCTGGGAGGCAACCAGCCCATAGGCTGTCTCCATCGCATAAGCCTCTACATCAACGATTTTAGCGGTAAGCCCCCCCAGCTCGCAGGCTGCGACGCGGATGTCGACATTCTCGCTTCGTGATGCCGCCAGCAGCACATCGACGCTATCGTTACTCTTTTCCGATGCACCGAGCACCTGGAAGTCCAGATTGACTTCGTCCAGGGGGTAAGGGATGTACTGGTCTGCCTCCAGCTCGATCTGACTTTCCATCTCATCCTCGGAAAGGCTGGCTGGCAGGGAGATAACCTTGGTAATCACCGCTGAACCGGCTACCGCCACAGCGGCAACTTTTGCCTTGGTGCCCGATTTTTTCACCGCCCGGTTGATTGCCGCGCCCACTGATTCCACGTCAGCAATGCTCTTTTCGACAACCGCATGAGGAGGAAGGGGCACCACAGAGTAGCTCTCTACACGATAGCGGCTACCACTCTGACTCAACTCAAGTAGTTTGACAGCGGTAGAGCTGATATCCAGCCCGACTAACGAGGAAGCTTTGCGTTTCAGAAATTCCAAAATTTCATCCCTTTAAATAATCTTTCCTTGCTCATCAAGTCCGTAGGGGTTATCGGGCATTTAAACCCAGACTTTACGTTCTATCAATATTTTCAACATGTTCTGCGAAAGAAGTCACGCTAACCTGGCCAGCTTTATCGACTATCACCGGATGCGGCTCCCCTCCCCTCGCTATAAAGTGGAACGGACTATATAAATGCCTGACTAACTTCAAGTAAACTAAGCAGCGTTTTCCAGCCCACGAAGCCTTATCTATATAGTATGAAATCCATCGGCAAATTGATCCGCCGCACCATCATCACCATTATAACCTTAGCACTGTTGGGAATTCTGGCGACAGTTGGTGTCTATTACTACCTGAAACCTGACCTGCCCTCTGTGGAAGTACTGCGCGACGTCCAGTTTCAGGTGCCTCTGCAAGTCTACACCAGTGACGGAGCGCTGATTGCTGAGTATGGTGACAAAAAGCGGAGCCCGATTACCTATGACGAGTTACCTCCCCACCTCGTCCAGGCCATTGTCTCTGCCGAGGACAACCGCTTTTTTGAACACCCCGGCGTTGACTATCAGGGCCTGCTCCGAGCCGCCTACCACCTTATCACCACAGGGCAAAAGGGCCAGGGTGGCAGTACCATTACCATGCAGGTGACGCGGAACTTTTTTCTCAGCCGCGAAAAAACCTATAACCGCAAGCTGAAAGAGATCTTTCTATCGCTTCAGATTGAGCGTGAATTGACAAAAGAACAGATTCTCGAGCTCTATTTCAACAAAATCTATTTCGGTAACCGTGCCTACGGCGTCGCCAGTGCAGCGCAGGTCTATTACGGCCGCCCTCTGGATCAGCTCACCCTGGCCGAACTGGCCATGATTGCCGGCTTGCCCAAAGCACCTTCGGCGTACAACCCGTTGGCCAATACTAACCGTGCCGTAATACGCAGAAACTACGTATTATCCCGTATGCACACCCTGGGCTACATCACTACTGACGAGTACGAAACCGCCAAGGCCCAGCCCGCCACCGCCACACTGCACCGAGCTGGAATTAAAGTCCAGGCGCCTTACATCGGCGAGATGATCCGCGCACAAATGCAT
>JALTMR010000339.1 GCA_027001525.1 Gammaproteobacteria bacterium | reverse complement strand
CCATTGAGCAGCTGGGGGATGAGTTTGCCATTGGCGGCTTCTGCTCCAACTCGCGCCATGAGGTACGCTACCAGCACATCAAGGGCTTCACCGAGCACTGGGGCGACAAGGTCAAAGGCCGCCTGGCGGCAATGGAAGCGGGTTACTCCACACGTATGGGCGCCGCCATGCGTCACGCCGCCCACTACCTGGAGGCACGTAAAGCCGACAAGAAACTGCTGCTGGTGCTCACCGATGGCGAGCCGTCAGATATCGACGTCGGCGACGACCAGCTCCTGATTCAGGACACTCGCAAAGCGGTACAGGAGCTGGACCAACAGGGCATCTACACCTACTGCATCAACCTGGACCCCAAGGCCGATGAGTATGTGCAGGATATCTTTGGCCAACAGTACACTGTCATCGACAAGGTGGAGCGGCTGCCGGAAAAACTGCCACAACTCTTTATGGCACTGACCAAGTAGAGACACACTACCCTGCTGGCCCGCTCATCTCACCGATCGGGCCAGCCACTTCGCAACGGCCTCACCATGACCCCAGAACAACGCAAACGCATCGTCGCCCGCCATAGCGACTCCCTGCTCCGCCACGGCCACTCGCCTAACGCGCTCTACTGGAGCACCCGGGAGATTCAGGAACTGCACTTTGAGCTGCTGTGCGACATCGGCATACAAAGCGGTGACTCGCTGCTGGACGTGGGCTGCGGCTTTGGCGATCTCAAAGCCTACCTTGCGCGGGCGGGCATCGAGGTGGATTACCAGGGCGTCGACCTCTCTCCCCACCTGATCGAGAAGGGGCGCACGCTCTACCCGGCGATCAACCTGTTCGAAGGCGACCTGTTTGACTTTAACCCCGCGCCACTCAGTTTTGACTACGTCATGCTCTCCGGCGCACTCAATGAACCGATGAAAGATGGCGGCGCCTATGCCCGCAACGTGATCCGCCGGATGTATGAAAGCTGCCGCCAGGGCCTGGCCTTCAACCTGCTCAATGCCGAGCACGAGTGGACCGCCAATCGCTTTGACCTGCAAAGCTTTCTGCCGCAGGAGATGCTCGCTTTCTGCCAGGGCCTGGGGGCTCAATGCCGGCTGCACGATGACTACCTCGACAACGTCTTTACCCTCTACCTGCAACGCTGACCCCCTCACCCCGGCGCGCGAACACCACCGTGTAGACACAGCGCTTTTTTTGCTACCATGAGGCCCATAACTAAAATAGCCGGCACGGCTCACCACCGCAGCCCGCCGGCGTAAAAATAATCATAAGGCACTGGAGTGCCTGAGGGGTTCAGGATGAAAAGAAGTTGGCTACTGGCTGCGGCCGGGGGGCTGTTGTGCGCCCAGGCTCACGCGGTCACCGAGATCATTATGGACAGTGATGCCGGAGACGCCATCGGCGCGGGCCAACACTACGAATTAAACAGCAGCAACGGCAATTTCAGTTTCAACATCACCGCATCAAAGATCTTTCTGCGCCACTCACCCGACGGCATTCGCTACTTCGACTTTGAATTCACACCAGCCGCCGGTCAGCTGCTCACCACCGCGCCCTACTTCAACGCCACCCATATCGATACGGCAGCGGCATTCGAACCCGGCATGGCCATCAGCTCTGACAGCGCCAGCTGTAACGAAATTTCGGGCCAGTTTCTGATCTACGAATTCGACCTCAGTGGCACCAATCCACAAATTGCCCTGGACTTCGAACAGTACTGCGACTCCACTGTGGACCGCCTGGCAGGCACCATCAGAATCAACTCCGACGTGGCCACCCCGTATGCCAAACCCGTGGCCTACGCGGGGGAAGATATCAGCGCCAAAGAGGGGATGACGCTGGAGCTGGATGCCTCGGCCTCTTTCGCCAACAGCGGCAGCCTGGACAGCTACCAGTGGCAGCAGATCGCCGGCCCGGCGGCTATCGTCAGTGTCGCCGATGAGCAGACTCTCACCATCGAAACCCCTGCCCGGGTGCCCCTGGGCGGGACGCAGCTCATCTTCGCCCTCACCGTCACCGACTCCATGGGCCAGACCGCCAGCGACCAGATCACCGTACAGGTCAAAAGCAAAAGCGACCCTCAAACCTACGCCACCCTGGCCAGCGATCCGGGCGACGCCCTGGGCCTGGGGCAACTCTGGCGCTTTGACGAATACGACGCCACCTTCGCCATGAGCAGCAGCCTCTACCAGGGCGTTACGGTCATCATCAATGGCGATAGCCAGTGGAAGATCGACCTGGCCGCCCCCGACAGCACACAACTCAGTGAAGGGGTCTACATCAATGCCCGGCGATACCCCTTCCAGAACGAAGGTGAGCCGGGCCTGAACGTCTCCGGCGTTGGCCGCGAGTGCGGGACCATCAGCGGCACATTCCAGGTAGACGAAGTGAGCTGGGAGTACAATCAGCCCCAGAGCCTGCTGGCGACCTTTGAGCAGCACTGCGAAGGGGCTACACCGGCCATGAGCGGGCGCATCTCCATCAACGCCCGCCACCCCAGTGTGCCGACGGCCGATGCTGGCGAGAGGATCGAACAACTGGAAGGCACAACCGTCAACCTTAATGGCTCTGCGTCGCTTGATAACGATGGCGCGATTATGAGCTACCAGTGGCGGCAGCTTGGCGGGCCAGACGTCAGGCTGCTCGATGCCGATACCATTCGCGCCAGCTTTCTGGTCAAAGCGCTGCCTGATCGCGCCCTCTACGAGCGCTACATTTTCGAACTGCTGATTGAAGACGATGAGGGCTATATGGCCAAGGATCAGGTCAGCGTGACCCTGATGCAAAATAACTTTCCACCACTGGCGGCGGACGATGAGTTCATCGTTACCGACCCTACAGGAACCAGCTACAATCTCATTGAGAATGACATTGATGAGGATGGCACAATTAATCCGGCCTCTATTGAACTGGTCGATGACCCCACCAAAGGCGTCGTCGCAATTTACGGTGATGGCACCATCCTCTACACACCCAATGCCCCCTTCGACGGGGCCGACACCTTTACCTACGTTATTAAAGACAACGACGATGCAGAGGCCGAAGTGCCGGCAACGGTCACGGTCTACTACAACGAAAGCGCCGCTCGCGGTGGCTCCTACGGGCTGTATACCGAACCGGTTTCCAACGGCACAGGCAGCGTTGGCCTTGGCGGCCTGCTCTTTCTGTTTGCCGCCGTGCTGCTAGGCCGGGGACGCCAAGTTTTGCAGACGGGAAGTACAACGAAACGATGCCAAATCAACTCAGCCACCTGCTAAAGCAGTGGTTCGCACACAAGGATGAGACGGAGTGGGTCCTGGGCACCATCACCGAGATCGCCGGCTCCTCCTATCGTAAGCCGGGTGCCATGATGTTCTTCAGCGGCCTGGGGCAACAGCTGGGGCTGTTAAGCGGCGGCTGCCTGGAAGCAGATATCATGCGCCATGCCCGCACTGTCATGGCCGATGGCCAGAGCAAAAGCATCACCTACGATATGCAGGATGAGGACGACATTGCCTGGCAGCTCGGGATCGGCTGCGGTGGCAGGGTAAAGATTCAGCTCGACCTGATTCACCGCAGCAGTGCCTACCTCCAATTGGACAAACTTCATCAACACCTGGAGGCGCAGCAACGCGCCTGGTTTGCCCTGCCCCTGGAACCCAGACAAGCCACCGTGGGGCCCCGGCTATATACGCAGGCGGACATCAGCCCACCATTTCGGGTCGACAAAACCCGCCAAATCGACGATGAACAGGGTGCCTGGCTGGTCACTCCCGTCAAGCCGCCACCCCACCTGCTGGTTTTTGGCGGCG
>JALTMR010000338.1 GCA_027001525.1 Gammaproteobacteria bacterium | reverse complement strand
CCTGGGCGTCCTGGCTCGCGTCATGAAAGAAGATCCGCAGTTCTGGACCAAGCAGGCCGCCAACATTCAGGGCGTCACCGAAGAGACCACCACAGGTGTGCACCGCCTCTACGAGATGGTTGAGAGTGGCGAGCTGCTATTCCCCGCCATGAACGTCAACGACTCGGTCACCAAGTCCAAGTTCGACAACCTCTACGGCTGCCGCGAGTCTCTGGTTGACGGCATCAAGCGCGCCACCGATGTAATGATTGCCGGCAAAATCGCCATCGTCTGCGGCTATGGCGATGTAGGTAAAGGCTGTGCGCAATCGCTGAAAGGCCTGGGGGCAACAGTCTGGGTAACCGAGATCGACCCCATCTGCGCCCTGCAAGCAGCGATGGAGGGCTTTCGCGTCGTCACAATGGAAGATGTGGCCTCTCAGGGCGATATCTTTGTTACCACCACCGGCAACAAAGACATCATTACCCACGACCACATGGTTCAGATGAAAGACCAGGCCATCGTCTGTAACATTGGCCACTTTGATAACGAGATCGATATCAACGGCATGAGACAGTACGACTGGGACAACATCAAACCTCAAGTCGACCACATCGAACTGCCCAACGGCAATCGCATCATCATGCTGGCTGAAGGTCGTTTAGTGAATCTGGGCTGTGCCACTGGCCACCCAAGCTTCGTCATGTCCAACTCCTTCACCAATCAGGTCCTGGCCCAGATTGAGTTTTTTGTCCGGCGCGAGCAGTACGAAATCGACGTCCACATTCTGCCCAAACATCTGGACGAGGAGGTAGCCCGGCTTCACCTGGAGAAGATCGGTGCCAAACTGACCGTTCTGAGCCAGGAGCAGGCGGACTACATCGGTGTTCCCGTGGAAGGCCCATACAAGCCCAACCACTACCGGTACTAATCGATATACCGCGCAGGCGGGGTGGTTCACCACCCCGTTTCGTTCGCCGTCGAACCAAGGAATACCGACCATGAACACGCAAAAGAAATTCCCCAAATCCTTCAGCTGCGAGTTCTTCCCACCCAAAACGGAAAAGGGCGCGAAGAACCTGCGCACCACACTGACGGAGCTGGGCAAACTCAAACCAGCCTATTTCTCCGTCACTTTCGGTGCCGGCGGCAGCACACAGGAAGGCACTTACGACACCGTTAAAACGATCCAGGAACAGGGTTACGCCGCAGCGCCTCATCTCTCGTGCATCGGCTCGACCCGCAGCAGCATCCGCGAACTGCTGCAGCGCTACGTTGACATCAACGTCAGCCGCATCGTTGCCCTGCGTGGTGATATGCCCTCGGGGATGCAGGAAGCCGGCGAATTCCGTTACGCCAACGAACTGGTGGAATTCATCCGCAGTGAAACCGGTGAACACTTCCACATCGAAGTGGCCGCCTACCCCGAGTTTCACCCGCAGGCCACCAGCGCCCAGGCAGACATGGACAACTTTGCCCGCAAGGTCAGCGCCGGGGCCAATGCCGCCATCACGCAATACTTTTACAATGAGGACGCCTACTTCCGCTTTGTGGACGACTGCGAAAAGCTGGGCGTGGACATCCCCATCATCCCCGGCATCATGCCCATCACCAACTACAGCAACCTGAAGCGCTTCTCTGATATGTGTGGCGCGGAGATTCCCCGCTGGATTGGCAAGCGGCTAGAGAGCTACAGCGACGACCGGGAGTCCATTATTGCCTTTGGTGAGGAAGTCGTGACCGAGCTGTGTCGAAAATTACTGGAGAAGGGCGCGCCCGGCCTGCATTTTTACAGCATGAACCAGGCGGGGCCCACACAGGCGATCTGGCACAACCTGGACCTGGAACACCATTAGTTTTCACCCCCATGGCCAGAGTCAGTCAGTGACTCCGGCCATTTTCCGAGGAGACCATCGTGGCAAAAAAGAGCCCCCGAGAGTGCGGCACCTGCACCGCCTGCTGCCAGGGCTGGCTCAGAATCCAGGTGGGCGACACCGCCGTAGAGCCCGGCAAGCCCTGCCCTGAGATTCGAAATAACCGCTGCGCAGTCTACCAGAACCGCCCAACCGCCTGTGCCAGCTTTAACTGTGCCTGGCTTATCAACGACCTCGACTACCCCGACTGGATGCGCCCCGACAACGCCAAGGTCATCCTCAAATATATCGATCTGGTGAGCAGCGTCAGCGCCATTGGCGCCATCCCCACCGGCACCAAGGTCTCACCCCGCGTGCTGAACTTTCTGCGCCAGCTCTCGCAGCAACATCAGCTGCCTGTACTCCATTTTCAACGCACCAAAGAGAGAGGGCGCTACCTGCCACAGGTGGCGGTCACCGCCTTTGGCCCTCCCGGAATGGACCACGTATTCAGCCAGATCCAGGAGAAAATCCAGCAGATCGAGATGATGGGGCCAAATGAAACACCCTCCACCATCAGGCCGAATTCCAGCCGATAAAGTGTGCTAAAGTCTGCCACCTTCAGAGCAGATGTGGCCGACAGAGAATGACCCAGCAGAAAACACTTTACTGGTACGACTACGAGGCCTTCGGCCTCAACCCCATGACTAACCGCCTGGCACAATTTGCCGGCGTTCGTACCGATGAAGATCTCAACATCATCGGCGAGCCGCTGATGATGTACTGCAAGCCGGCGGACGATTTTCTGCCCGACCCCACCTCCTGCCTCATCACCCATATCACGCCCCAGAAGGCATTGAAAAAGGGAGTGCCCGAGGTCGAATTTATCAAACGCATCAACGACGAATTTTCACAGCCCAACACCTGCGTACTGGGCTATAACAACCTGCGCTTTGATGATGAATATACCCGTTACACGCTCTACCGTAACCTGTTCGACCCCTACGCCCGGGAGTGGCAAAACGGCTGCTCACGCTGGGATCTGCTCGACGTGGTGCGCATGACCCGCTCACTGCGCCCCGAAGGCATCACCTGGCCGACCAACGAAGAGGGTCGCCCCAGCGTTCGGCTCGAGGATTTGAGCAAAGCCAACCATATCAGCCACGAGTCGGCGCACGACGCCCTCTCCGACGTCTACGCCACCATCGCCGTGGCCAAACTGATCAAAGAGAAGCAGCCCAAGCTCTATGACTTTGCCTACAACAACCGCAGCAAAGCCAAGCTGCTGAAAATGTTAAACCTGCGTGAGCAAAAACCCGTGCTGCACATCTCCGGTATGTACCCCCAGGAGAAGGGCAACATGGCGGTCGTCGTTCCCGTGGCCATGCACCCGATCAACAAAAATGGCGTCGTTGTCTACGATCTCAGTGTCGACCCCAAAGACCTGCTGACACTCAGCCCCGGCAGCATTCACGAACGCCTGTTTACCCCCAATAACGAACTCCCTGAAGGCGTGGATCGCATTCCACTGAAAACGGTCCATGTGAACAAATGCCCCATCATCGCCCCCTTCACGACCCTGGACGCCAAGGCAGCGAAACAGTACGGCATCGACTTTAACGTCTGCCGCACCCACCTGGATGCCATCAAGCACCACCCCGGGCTGGCAAAGAAAATTCAAAAGGTATTCAGCGAAACCGAGTTTGAGAAACGTACCGACCCCGATGCCATGCTCTACGGCGGGGCCTTTTTTAGCAGTGAAGACAAGGCGGAAATGGCGAAGATTCACCGCATGACACCCGCAGCATTAAGTGGCTACCACGCCAACTTCAATGACCCCCGCCTGCCCGAACTGCTGTTTCGCATGCGCGCCCGCAACTACCCCGAAACGTTGAACGAAGAGGAGAAAGCCCGCTGGCAGGCATTCAGGCAGGAACGCCTGAGCAACACCAGCA
>JALTMR010000337.1 GCA_027001525.1 Gammaproteobacteria bacterium | reverse complement strand
GCTGAGGGCGGCTGTCTGATCTTTCTGAAGCTGGAAGTCGCGTCGGTAGAGTGCCTGGGTCAGGTTAAGGGAGTAGCCCTTGCCGGTGTAATAGAGCGGGTCACTGGGGAAGAGGCCGCCAGTTGTCTCATCCCGGTTGCGTGCGACATTGGCACCAAAGCTGATATTGGGGTAGTAGAGCGCATCGCTTTGGCGCTGGCCTTCGGCGACCGATGCGTTGTTTGCTGCCGCTGCGCGTAGTTGCGGGTCACTGTCAGAGGCCAGGCGATAGATATCCACCAGATCCTCTGCAGATGCCCCGTGCGGGGCCAGCAACGCTGAGACGGGGACGAGGGCGGCAATGAGCACACGGCGCAGGGGCTTGATCTTGTTGATTTTCATGACTCTCTAGTAACGTGCCATTTGAGGATCAACATCACAGGCCCAGGCATTGATGCCGCCCTGCATATTGATCAATTTGTGATATCCATGTCCTTTCAGGAACATCCCTGCCTGCATACTGCGCATGCCGTGATGACAAAATAGTACAATTTCTTCGCTGGGGTCGAGTTTGTTCAGGGCTTCGGCAAAGCGCGACAGGGGAATATTGATCGCCCCCTCTATGTGGCAGACCCTGGTTTCGTGGGGCTCGCGCACATCCACCAGCGTTGGTGTGGGGTCGGATGTGCGGAGGTGTTGTTGAACTTGTTGAGCATTGAGCTGCTGCATGGTGATTCTGCTCCTGTCTGCCTATATTAGTTTTTTCTAATATAGGTCCGAAAGGTCAGAATGTAAAGCGTTTGACGGTTTCCACATTTCTCAGCGCCGGGATCTCGGTCTCGAACAACGTCTCCTGGTTCCACTCGTTGTCTCCGGCGCGGGTGATCAGCACGGTCTCCATGACTGGTGCGGTACCCACAACAGCCACCAGCCGACCGCCTCGTTGCAGTGATTGCTGAAAGCTTTCAGGCAGCGAGGGGAGTGATCCGGTGATGATGATGACATCGTAGAGTTTGTCGCTACCGACACCTTGTGCAGCGTCCCGAGAGTCCAGGCTAACGTTGTCGATGCCTTGGGCGGCCAGGTTCCGCTTTGCTGTTTCGATAAAGTCCGGGTGGATGTCGACGCTTTCGACTTCACGAGCCGCCTTTGCCAGCAGCGCAGTGCCGTAGCCAGTGCCGGTGCCTACTTCAAAGACAACGTCCGATTCGTGTATGTTCGCCGCCTGCATCATGCGGGCAACCATTTTCGGGGCCAGCATGATTTCATCGTGGTCGAGGGGAATCTCCATGTCTGCAAACGCCAGCTCTTCATAGCCCTTGGGGACAAAGGCTTCGCGTGGTGTCAGTTGCAGCAGGTCCAGTACCTTGAAGTCGAGCACGTCCCATGGACGAATTTGCTGCTCAACCATGTTAAAGCGGGCCTGTTCCACATTCATCATTATTAAATTCCCCTGAGCGAAAATATTGCGAACCCGCAAAGGGTAAGCACTTTGGCCGTTGGAGGCAAGCCGGAAAGCGCGACAGACCCTGTAAATAGTGGGGTTACGGGGCGGGGCCTAACTTGAAAAAGCCTCATCCATCAGTTACTTTGTGCGGCCATGCTGGGGGTGCCTGCCGTAGGCGGGCTGAGATTATACCCTTCGAACCTGCCACAGTGCTGACTGGTGTAGGGAAGCAGTTTTCGACCTGTATGAGTCGACCTCGGCATAATTTTCAAGAAGGGCTCCAGCAGCCTGTATCCAGTCCAAGGTGATTCATATGAGCGCAGTTCCAGAAGATTTTATCCGCCGCACCGCCGCATTGAGCGAAGAGGTGACCAAACCCTTTCCCAGTTCCAGAAAAGTTTATGTGGAAGGGTCACGCCCCGATATCCGTGTGCCCATGCGCGAAATCGAACAGTCCCCGACGCCGGGTAATTTCGGTGCTGAAGAGAACCCGCCCATCTACGCTTACGACACCTCGGGTATTTACACCGATCCGCTGGCGGAGATCGATCTCCTGAAGGGGCTGCCCGCCCTGCGCGAGGCATGGATTACAGAGCGGGGGGATACCGAACAGCTTGACGGCCCAAGTTCCGAGTTTGGCTCACAACGTCAAAATGATCCTGAATTGGCTCATCTGCGTTTCGAACATATCCGCACACCTCTGCGCGCCAAGGCCGGGAAGAACGTCAGCCAAATGCACTACGCCCGCCGGGGAATCATCACGCCGGAGATGGAGTACGTGGCCATCCGCGAGAACATGAAGCTTGAACAGATGCGGGCGGATGGCCGTTACGAAAAGCTGCTGCGTCAACACAAGGGCGAGAGCTTTGGCGCTAATATTCCGGACGTCATTACCGCTGAATTCGTGCGCGAGGAAATTGCCGCCGGCCGCGCCATTATCCCCTGTAACATCAACCACCCTGAGCAGGAGCCGATGATCATCGGCCGCAACTTCCGCACCAAGATCAACACCAATATCGGTAACTCCGCAGTGACCTCTTCCATTGCCGAAGAGGTGGAGAAGATGGTCTGGTCGGCCCGCTGGGGTGGTGACACGCTGATGGATCTCTCCACCGGCAAGAATATTCATGAAACACGCGAGTGGATTTTGCGTAACGCCCCCATGCCCATCGGTACTGTGCCTATCTACCAGGCGTTGGAAAAGGTCAACGGCAAGGCAGAGGATCTCACTTGGGAAATTTTCAGGGATACCTTGATCGAACAGGCCGAGCAGGGGGTGGATTACTTCACCATCCATGCCGGCGTGTTACTGCGTTATGTACCGCTGACGGCCAGCCGTGTGACGGGGATCGTCTCGCGCGGTGGTTCCATTATGGCGAAGTGGTGTCTGGCACACCATAAAGAGAATTTCCTCTATACCCATTTTGAGGATATCTGCGAAATCATGAAGGCCTATGACGTGGCCTTCTCTCTGGGGGACGGCCTGCGCCCTGGCTCGCTGGCGGACGCCAACGATGCCGCGCAGTTCGGCGAGCTGGAGACCCTGGGCGAGCTGACAAAAATTGCCTGGCAGCACGATGTGCAGGTCATGATTGAAGGCCCTGGTCATGTGCCCTTGCAGATGATTAAGGAGAATGTCGAGAAAGAGTTGCGCGACTGTTTTGAAGCGCCGTTCTACACCTTGGGGCCGTTGGTCATCGATATCGCCCCCGCCTATGATCACATTACTTCGGCCATCGGTGCGGCCAATATCGGCTGGTACGGCACGGCGATGCTCTGCTACGTCACACCCAAAGAGCATTTGGGGCTGCCCAATAAAGAAGATGTGCGAGAGGGGATCATCACCTACAAAATTTCTGCCCATGCTTCCGACCTCGCTAAAGGTTTTCCGGGGGTACAGGTGCAGGACAATGCCATGTCCAAGGCGCGTTTTGAGTTCCGCTGGAAAGATCAGTTTGCTCTGGCGCTGGACCCTGAGCGCGCTGAGGAGTACCACGATGAAACCATGCCGAAGGATGCTCACAAAGTCGCGCATTTTTGCTCGATGTGCGGCCCCAACTTCTGTTCCATGAAAATTACCCAGGATGTGCGCGAGTTTGCTGCCAGGCAGGGGATGATGGAAGACGCCGCGCTGAATGCCGGTATGGAAGAGAAGGCGATGGAGTTTAGAAAACAGGGCGCGGAGTTGTATAAAAAGGCGTAGTGGCTTCCAGCCTGACGGAGGGGGCAATCCCCTCCGCTAGTGGTCCATGCGGGAAGTTCTGTTACTAAGGAGCACAGTGAGAAGGTGCAGATCAAGGCGGCAAAACGCTGGAATGGTGGTTCCATTTCGAGTTTTGCCAACACAGAGCTGTACCTTCTC
>JALTMR010000336.1 GCA_027001525.1 Gammaproteobacteria bacterium | reverse complement strand
ATTTCTGAAAAAGCAGGTGTATGCCCCATCAGTTAGAAAAATTTACAAGCCGAAAAAAAGGATTTTCACCGTGAGATTTAGTTTATGAAGAAAAGGGCTGCAGCGGGTTTTACCCTGGTAGAACTGTTGATCGTACTGGCCATTATGACCATTCTGGCGACTTACGCTTACCCCGGTTACCAGGAGCATGTGAGCAAAACCCGCCGCACGGAGGGGCAGATTCTCTTACTGGACGTAATCGCGAAAGAGGAGCGTTTTTTTACCGAAAACAATACCTACACGCTCGACCTGACCGACCTGGGCTATGCCCTCAACCCCGACGGGGAACTGGAAACAGAGAGTGGCTTTTACGGCATCACGGCAAATGCCTGTAACGTTGGGGGAGTGGATTTACCAATCACCAACTGTGTTCAGCTCACAGCTACCCCTCCCGCTGGAAGCCCTCAGATCAATGATGGCTCTTTGAGCATCAACTCGCGCAATCAAAAGAGCCGCACACAGGGAGCCAACACCTTCGACTGGTAATGAGCACATCCGCGCTTATGGCTGGACAAACGATGCTTGGCCATCAAGAAATACGCTTGGGCACCGATAACAAATTAAGAAATGTTTGTTTGAGGATGAAGCGATGGCGCGAAAAAAAGAGACGGGGTTTTCTCTCATTGAATTGCTAATTACTGTAGCCATTCTTGGCATCATTGCCGCCGTAGCTATTCCCACCTATCAGAAACAGATCAGCAAAGGGCGGTGCGTCGACGGCCAGGAATTTCTCATGGATACCATGGCCCGGCAGGAGCGTTTCTATAGCAATAACAACACCTACACCACCGACTTAACCCTGCTGGGCATCACGGATGTGGACGGGGACGGGGCTATTGAAACTCGTGATGAGTTCTACACCATCACGGCCGCCGTCTGCGACGGTGCCACACCGCTCACTGCCTGCGTACTGATTACCGCTACGCCGCAAGGCGGGCAGGCACAGGCAGGTAATGGCAATATCTCTCTGAATTCGCGCAACATTAAAACAGGTGACTGCTGGTAATATCACTACAGGAACAAACCCGATGCGCTTTATTTGAGCTCCCTGGGCAGCACAAAGACGATATCCTCCTCCTCTCCTGCTGCCTGCCGGACGTTTTCCGCACCCAGTCTTCGCAATGTCTCGGTCACCTCTCTCACCAGCACTTCGGGAGCAGACGCTCCCGCCGTAACCCCAATGTGCTTGGCAGACTTTATCCAGTTAGCATCAATTTCACCAGCATTATCAATAAGGTAAGATTTGGCCCCGGCCTTCTCCGCCATCTCCCGCAAGCGATTGGAGTTCGAGCTGTTGGGTGACCCCACCACCAGCACGAGGTCACAGCTGTCAGCCAGACCTCGTACAGCATCCTGTCGATTTTGCGTGGCGTAGCAGATATCATTTTTTCGAGGACCGACGATGGCGGGAAAGCGTCCGGTTAAGGCCGTAATAATTTCGCGGGTATCATCTACCGATAAGGTGGTCTGCGTCACAAAGGCCAAGTTGTCAGAATCTTTTACCTCCAGCCCTGAGACATCTCCTGCCGTTTCTATCAGATAGATTCCGCCCTTCCCTTCCGCACTAATGTACTGGCCCAGAGTGCCCTCGACTTCGGGGTGTCCGGCATGCCCGATCAGAATCACCTCCCGCCCTTCGTTGCTGTATCGTGCCACCTCCATATGCACCTTCGTTACCAACGGACAGGTGGCATCGAAAATTCGTAATCCCCTGCTTTGAGCCTCTGCCCACACGGCTTTGGAAACACCGTGAGCGCTAAAAATAACGATGCCATCATCGGGCACATCACTCAGCTCATCGACGAAGACAGCCCCACGATCACGCAGGCCATTCACAACAAACTTATTGTGCACCACCTCATGACGCACATAGATCGGCGCACCAAAAACCTCCAGTGCACGTTCAACAATGGCAATGGCACGATCAACTCCCGCACAAAAACCACGGGGATTGGCTAACAGAACATCCATAGAAATACACTCAAAAAAATAGCCGCAGAACGGGCTTAACTCGCCGCTTGCTCTGCGTTGTCTTTGCGACGAAAACCATCCACCACCAGCATCACTGCACCCGCGCAAATTGCCGAATCGGCAATATTGAATATAGGCCAGTGGCACTGACCGCTACTCGCCGAAAAGAACGGCAGACAACTATCCGCTACGTAGTAGAAATCGAGAAAGTCGACAACATAACCGAGATAGACGCGATCGATCACATTGCCCACCGCCCCTCCCAAAATCAGAGAGAGCGCAACCGCCAGCCATACTTCCGTCCTGGGCAAGCCATGTATCCAGCGCACAATGAAGCCCGAAACGGCGATGGCGAGCACCACAAAGAACCAGCGCTGCCAGCCCCCAGACTGACTCAGAAAGCTGAACGCTGCACCGCGATTGTAGGCCAGGGTGATGTTCAGGCCCGGCAGAAAATCCATCGGCCGATGCAGCTCCAGATTAGCATTGGCCAGCAGCTTGGTCGCCTGATCGACCAACAGCACCAACAACGCCACCCAGAGCCAGCGCAACATCGATGGCGATGCCTTAAGCGAATTGTCTGTGTTCACCGTCACCCACCACATTTTCGACACAACGACCACACAACTCGGGGTGCTCTTTGTCTACCCCCACGTCGGCCCGATGGTGCCAGCAGCGCACACATTTGGGATGAGCAGAGGGGGCCACCTGGACCCACAGCTCATCGTTGGATTCCAGGGTAAAGTGCATCGCCTCATCTGCCACCACGGTGGTTCCATGCACCCGGGCATCGGAGGTAATCAGGACGAAACGCAACTCGTCACCCAGCTTTTCCAACACGCTCTTCAGCTCGCTACCGCAGTACAAATCCACCTCGGCATCGAGCGACCCGCCGATACCTCCAGCCACCCGTAACTGCTCCAGCTCTTTTTTCACCACCTGACGCACTTCAAGCACCTGATTCCAGAAAGCCTGGCCCAGCTCACCGCTCTCCACCCTGGGCAGCTCATACCAGGTCTCCAGAAAAACAGACTCACCACGCTCGCCCGGGATGTTGCGCCAGATCTCTTCACTGGTAAATGAGAGAATCGGAGCCAGCCAGCGTGTCATCGCTTCGATCACATGATACATCGCCGTCTGGCAGGAGCGGCGCGCCTTGCTGTTCTCCTGAGTGGTGTATTGGCGGTCTTTAACAATATCGAGATAGAAACCACCTAATTCGACAGAACAAAAATGGTGCACTTTTTGGTAGATATGATGAAAGTCGTAACTGTCGTAGGCCGCTTTCACCTCCACCTGTAGATCATGGGCACGCGCCACCACCCAACGGTCCAGCGCCAGCATATCGCTGCTGGGCAACAAATCCCCAGCAGGATCAAAACCGGCCAGGTTGGCCAAAATGAAACGGGCCGTATTGCGCATCCGGCGGTAGGCATCTGCGGCGCGTTTGAGGATTTCATCCGAGACAGTCATCTCGGCACGATAATCAGTTGCGGCGACCCAAAGCCGCAAAATATCGGCCCCAAGGGAGTTGGCTATTTTTTGCGGTGCAACGATGTTGCCTCTGGACTTGGACATCTTCTGCCCTTTGGCATCGACGGTAAAACCGTGGGTCAACACCTCTTTGTAAGGGGCTTCGCCGCGCATGGCCACCGCCGTTAACAGCGACGACTGAAACCAGCCACGATGTTGATCCGATCCCTCGAGATAGAGATCCGCAGGCAACCCCAGGCCTTGGCGCCGCTCCAGCACAGCAGCATGGCTGGTGCCGGAGTCGAACCACACATCCAGCGTATCCATGAC
>JALTMR010000335.1 GCA_027001525.1 Gammaproteobacteria bacterium | reverse complement strand
GTCCAAGGGCGCAGAAGTTGTTCGTTTTTCTCGCCTGGAAGTGGGTGAAGGTATTGAGAAGAAAGAGGAAGACTTTGTTGCTGAAGTAATGGCTCAAGCCAAGGGAGCATAAGTTGGTGCCAAACTCTGAGCCAAAACCTGTATACAAACGTGTACTGCTAAAACTCAGCGGTGAGGCTCTGATGGGCGAGGGTCAATATGGCATTGACCCCGCTACCATCAGTCGCATGGCCGAAGAAATTCGAGAGCTGAACGAGGCTGGTGTTGAAGTCGGTCTGGTGATCGGCGGCGGTAATATCTTCCGCGGCGCGGGGTTGGCCGAGGGCGGTATGGAGCGGGTGACCGGGGATCATATGGGCATGCTGGCGACAGTGATCAACGCCCTGGCAATGCAGGACGCGCTGGAAAAGAAAGGCCTGTTTGCCCGCGTGATGTCGGCCCTGAAGATCCATCAGATTTGTGAGGACTACATCAAACGCCGGGCGGTGCGTCATCTGGAGAAGGGCCGGGTAGTGATCTTTGCTGCCGGTACGGGGAACCCGTTTTTTACCACGGATTCTGCCGCCAGTCTGCGGGCCGTGGAGATCGGTGCTGATCTGTTGATCAAGGCAACCAAGGTGGATGGCGTCTATTCGGCTGACCCCGTTAAGGATCCGACTGCGACGCGCTACGAAACGCTGAGTTTCGATGAGGTGCTGGATCAACGTCTGGGGGTTATGGATGCGACGGCTATCGTGCTTTGCCGTGACTACAACATGCCGTTATGTGTGCTGGATATCAACAAACCCGGTGCGCTGATGAATGCCATCATGGGTAACAAAGAAGGCACCATGGTGCGATAGGGAGACTTTGAATGATTGACGAGATTAAAAAAGATGCTTCCGTTCGTATGGGGAAAAGCATTGAATCACTGAAAGATGCCTTTGCCAAAATTCGTACGGGCCGGGCCCATGTCAGCCTGCTGGACCACATTACAGTGGATTACTATGGCAACGAAGTGCCTTTGAGTCAGGCGGCAACGATCTCCGTCGCCGATGCCAGAACGTTGGCTATTCAGCCGTGGGAGCCACCCATGCTGGCACCGATTGAGAAAGCCATTATGAACTCTGACCTTGGCCTGAACCCGTCGAGTGCCGGTAATGTCATTCGGGTGCCGCTGCCGGCGTTGACGGAAGAGCGCCGTAAAGACATGATCAAAATCGTGCGCAATGAGGCGGAAGGTGCTCGAATCGCCATTCGCAATATTCGCCGCGATGCCAATCATGACATCAAGGCACTAGTCAAAGAAAAAGAAGCAACTGAGGACGAAGGGCATCGTGGTGAAGACGATGTTCAGAAGCTGACAGATAAGTATGTTGGTGAAGTTGAGAAGTTGCTGGAAGAGAAAGAAAAGGACTTGATGTCCATCTAACAGGCTAGGTGGCCGAAGGGGGGGACGTGTTTTCTCCCCTGATGGGGTTCGATCCTTTGTTAGGCGAGTAAGGTTATTTGATGGAAGAGACGTCGCAACAACAAAGTGACTATCACGGTAACGTGCCTCGTCATGTTGCCATTATCATGGACGGTAATGGGCGCTGGGCCAAGCGCAAGTTTATGCCCCGTATCGCGGGTCATCGTGCGGGAGTGGAGTCTGTCCGCCGCATTGTTCAGGTCTGCACCAATGCCGGTGTGGAGGTGCTGACGCTGTTCGCATTTAGCAGCGAAAACTGGCGCCGACCCGAGCAGGAAGTCGGGTTGTTGATGGAACTGTTTTTTTCCGCACTGCAGCGGGAGACGAAAAAGCTGTCATCGAATAACGTGCGCCTGCGTATTATCGGCGATCGCTCACGTTTTTCCGGCAAACTTCAGGACGCCATTGCCAAGGCAGAGGCAGCGACCAGGGATAATACGGGCCTGATTCTGGTTGTGGCAGCCAATTATGGTGGCCGCTGGGATGTCGTCAATGCGGTACGACAACTTGCAGTTCAGGTTGAAAAAGGCGAACTGAAGGCGGCGGATATCGGTGAAGAGCAGATTCGCTCCTGTACGTCGCTGGCTGATCTGCCCGAACCCGATCTTTTTATTCGCACCGGTGGCGAGCAGCGCATTAGCAATTTCCTGCTGTGGCAACTGGCTTATACCGAACTCTATTTTACCGACACGCTGTGGCCGGATTTTAAGGAAGAGGCCTTTAATGCGGCATTAGACTCCTTCTCCGGTCGCCAACGCCGTTTTGGTCAGACAGGTGATCAAGTGGAGCAGTCTCAAGGTGCTTAAACAGCGGTTGATAACCGCCGCCATTCTTATTCCATTGGTGATCTGGGCGATTTTCTCCCTCTCTTCATCAACGATCAATATTGTGTTCGCGGCGCTGGCCCTGATTGGTGCCTGGGAGTGGGGGGCGATGATTCAGTTGCGCTCTGTGGGCTTGCGGCTTGGCTATGTTGGTCTGGTGGCCCTGGTGATCGGTGCCCTGTCTTTGCTTGCCTCCGGCAGTATGTCTGTGACCATGGCAGTGTTGGTGCTGACGGTTTTCTGGTGGTTTCTCTCCATTGCCTGGATCCGGCGTTATCGTGGCCAAACCGGGCTTAGCTCCCGGGCCTCAGCCTGGGGTGCGGCAGCGGGCGTGTTGGTGATTGTGCCGTGGTGGTTTGCCATGAGTCAGCTGCATGCCTTTGGCGAGCAGGGACCGTGGTGGCTGTTTTTTCTGATTTTGCTGACCTCAGTGGCGGATAGTGGTGCCTATTTTGCCGGGCGGCGCTGGGGCAAGCACAAGCTGGCCCCCTATGTGAGTCCGGGCAAGACTATTGAAGGGGTTGGTGGCGCTTTGGTGGCGTCGTTGATTGTTGCACTGGTTGGCGGCGTGATGTTTGGTCTCAGTTGGTCGGACCTGCTCTGGTTTGTTCCCTTGTGTCTGGTGACGGTGGCAATCTCCGTGGTGGGCGATCTGCTGGAAAGCCTGTTTAAGCGTCGTGCCGGTTTGAAAGACAGCGGCCATATCCTGCCCGGTCATGGTGGGATACTGGATCGTGTTGACAGCCACACCGCCGCCGCACCGCTGTTTGCGCTGGGTTTAACCTTATTCGGATTGGCTCAATGATTGGCATAACTGTCCTGGGTTCCACCGGTTCTATCGGCGTCAGTACGCTCGACGTTGTGGCTCGCCACCCTGAACGCTATCGTGTGGTCGCCTTGACGGCAAACACCGGTGTTGATCGCATGATCGAGCAGTGCCGGGCATTTCTGCCTCGCTATGCAGTCATGGCCAATGAGAGGGCCGCCGAGCAGCTCGACGTGCGACTCAGGGCCGAGGGGCTTGAGATTGAAGTCTCTGCCGGCGTGGATGCCTTGATCAGGGTAGCCACGCTGGATGAGACTGATTGTATTATGGCAGCCATCGTCGGGGCTGCCGGTTTGTTACCGACCATTGCTGCTGCGACGGCAGGCAAAAAGATTCTGCTGGCCAACAAGGAAGCGCTGGTAATGTCCGGTCGCATTTTTATGGATGAAGTGCGCAATAATCATGCAGTACTGTTGCCTGTCGACAGCGAGCACAACGCTATCTTTCAGTGTATGCCGGGTGACTTCGAGCGGGGTCTGGAGCAGGTGGGTGTCAGGCAAATTCTTCTTACCGCCTCGGGTGGCCCGTTTCGCCAGCGGAACTTGGAGAGCCTTCACGAGGTCACACCCGAGGAAGCCTGCGCGCACCCCAACTGGGAGATGGGGCGAAAGATCTCAGTGGACTCCGCCACCATGATGAATAAGGGCCTGGAGGTGATTGAGGCCTGCTGGTTGTTTGATGCGCCAACAGATAAGGTCGAGGTGGTTTTGCATCCGCAAAGTGTGGTTCACTCC
>JALTMR010000334.1 GCA_027001525.1 Gammaproteobacteria bacterium | reverse complement strand
GTAGTGATCACCGGCCGCGCGGCCGGTGATCACTACGTGCTGCATGGGGGGGCGTTTTTTCAGCACCTCGATCACCTGCCCTACATCAAGGTAGTTGTATTTGAGGGCGATGTTCAGCTCATCCAGCACCACCAGGGCGATGGACTCATCCGCCAGCAGCTCCTCGGCCCTGGCCCATGCAGTGCGAGCCTTTTCGGTGTCGCGCTCACGGTCCTGAGTCTCCCAGGTGAAGCCTTCACCCATGACGTGGTAACTCACCTCGGGAAAGCGGCGAAAGAAGTTCTCCTCGCCGGTGGCCGATTTGCCTTTAATAAACTGCACCACCCCCACCCGCTGGCCATGCCCCAGGGCCCGCGCCACCAGTCCGAACGCCGCCGAGCTTTTGCCCTTGCCGTTTCCGGTGTTGACGATGACGATGCCGCGCTGCTCGGTGGCTTTGGCGATGCCGGCATCCACCACGGCCTTTTTGCGCTGCATGCGCTGCTTGTGGCGCTGATTCTGCGTGTCGCTGTTCTCTTTACTGTTCATGGGCCCTGATCAATCGTTCAGCACTTTTTCCAGCGCTTTTAAGAAGCGCTCATTCTGCTCAGGCAGACCGACACTGACCCGCAGGTGGTTGGGCATTTCGTAGTTGGCCACCGGGCGCACGATCACCCCTTCGTGCAACAGCGCATCGTAGAGAGAGACCCCTTCGCGACCCACATCGACGCTGATAAAGTTACCAATGGAAGGGATGTAATCCAGCGCCAGACGCTCAAACCCCTCGCCCAACTGTTTGAGGCCACGAGCGTTGAGTTCAACGCTGCGCTGCAAATGATCCTCATCCGCCACCGCCGCCTCGGCTGCCGCCAGAGCGATGGAGTTGACGTTAAACGGTGGCCGCACGCGGTTGAGCAGATCCGCCACATCGGGATGCGAAATACCGTAGCCCACCCGCAGCCCGGCCAGGCCATAGGACTTGGAGAAGGTGCGGGTCACCAGCAAATTGGGGTAGCGCTCGACCCAGGCGATGGTATCGGGGTAGCCCTCACGCCCGACCAGATAGTCGGCGTAATCAAAATAGGCCTCGTCCAGCACGACAATGACATGCGCCGGCACCTGCTTCATAAAATCATCCAGCTCGTCGGCGCTGACCCAGGTGCCTGTCGGGTTATTGGGGTTGGCGATAAAGATCACCCTGGTTTTGCTGCTGATGTGCGCCTGCAGGGCATCCAGATCGTAGCCCCGGTTTTTGGCGGGTGCCGCCACGCCCGTGGCTCCCACGGCCTGGGTAACTAACGGGTAGACGGCAAACGAGTGCTGGGAGAACAGCACCTCATCGCCCGGCGCAGCAAACACGCGCACGGCAAATTCGAGCAGATCACTGGAGCCGTTGCCCAGTGTAATTTGAGCCAGATCCACCCGATGTTTGGCTGCCAGCCTCTCTTTCAGCGCAAAGCCATTGCCATCAGGGTAGAGCCAGACATCCTTCGCCTGCGACGCAATAGCCGCCAGCACGGACTGGCTGGGACCCAGCGGATTTTCGTTAGAGGCCAGCTTGGCAATATCACTGATCCCCAGCTCGCGCTCAAGATCGCCGATGGGTTTGCCGGGCTGGTACGGGCGCAGCCCTTTGACACCGGCCACGGCCATGTCGATGAATTTATTCGTTTGATTAGCCATGAAAACATGCCTGACAGAAAATGGAGGCGGCTATTATACGCTGCCCGATCGACGTGGAATCAATCGCTATTTTCACCCGTTGGCGACCGCCAAATCCCCCCTCAATGCGGGGCTGACAAGACGCGAAAACTCACATCCACCGTCACCGCCAGCTGCGTCAACCCGGCAACCGCCTGCCGCCCCTCACGACCGGCCTTGAAGAAATGAGGGGTCATCAACATCAGATCACTGATCGCCGCCTGCGAGCGCAAACGGATCGAGTAGCGCAAACGCTGGCTTGCCACCAGCTCAAAGCCCAGAGACTCCGCCCCGGCCATGCTCGGCAAAGGCTTGCGTCGTACGCTGGGGTAGATCAACTCCCGCAGCTCGATGAGATGATCGGGACCGGCATCGGCCAGCAGCACCTTGCCGCCGCTTTTTAGCGCTCGGCTGAAGACCTCAAAACAGGGAAATCCGAACAGACACAAAACGACATCCTGCGACCCATCCGGCACCAGGGTCTGGTGGTTACTGCCCACAACCCAGGCTATCTCCTTGTACTTTTTCGCGGCGGCCACCACCGCTGGCTTGGAGATATCCACCCCCAGCAGCTTTACATTGGCGCGAGATTCAGACCCGCCAAGCGCCTCGGCCAGCGCCCCCAGGTAGAAACCTTCGCCACAACCGGCGTCCAGCACACACAGCTCCCCTCTCTCTTCAGACCATAGCGCCCGCACCTGCTTTGTCAGCCCGGCAGCAATGGGGTCATAAGCACCCGTGTGCAGAAAGGCGCGCCGGGCATCCACCATCGCCTTGCTGTCCCCAGGTGATTTGGATTTTTTGTTTTGTACCGGCAACAGATTGACGTAGCCCTGCTTGGCCAGATCAAAACTGTGACCGGCAGCGCACACAAGCTGACGCCCTTCCGGGTGCAGGGGCCGGGCATCGATCGGGCAGAGCAACGGATAGTCGTTTAACAAGTTCATGAGGGGCCTGCAGGCGAGGAAAAAACTGCGCGCAGTTTAACAGGCTATGGGGGTTTGGCGGTGACGGGGAAATCACAAGAAGCGGATGCCATAAAATAAAAAACCCCGCTGTGCGGGGTTAGTTCTCCTACCGGGTTTTTATTATTTTTATTCTCGTTTTTATTATTATTTTTAGAGTGCTTATCCAAGTGAACAGGAAATCGCACACCCTCCTTCTTATTATTGTTTTCAGCCTGCATGCAGGCCCGGAGTCCGTTCAGAGGCAACCCGAGAATCGCCTAAAAACGATTTCGTAATTAGCAACTACAATGCCAAGACATATTTCACATTATAAATCATACAGATAGATAAACTTTATCGAACCATCCTTTAGTTGCATTCAGAATAGTGAAAAATACCCTGACACCTCTTGGGGAAATAACCAAGCAAAACACTATGTTTACTTGACAATTCTCCCCGCCCTCCGCCAGAAACCACCTCACTGTTTGGCTTCGATCCGCCTCCCCTGTTTTCCCCGATCCAGAGACTCATCCTTGCGACACCATACGATTTGAACCAGACTGGAAAGACCACTTAGCTCAATGCTGGAGCGGCCTGCCATGTCAAAAAACCTTCGCGCCCTGAGTGCCCGATTTGCCAAAAACAAGACGCTTTTTCAAACACTTACAGAAATTGTTGAAAATCGCGAAGCCCCTCTGGAAAGAAAGCTGACAGCGTTCGCCGATGAGTCACTGATCTCCCCCGCCACACTGCTGGGCAGTGCCTCGTTTTATGATTTTCTTTACACTCAGCAAACGCCCAAACGCGCCCACCTGTGCAACGGCACCTCTTGCCAGCTCTCGGGGCGGCAGGCAGAGGCCAGAGCGATTCTGGCGCAGCGCTATGCCCCGGAGGAAATTGGCCAGGCCGCCTGTCTGGGCCACTGCTACCACGGCGGGGCTTACTGGCAGGAGGGGCACACCTGCGACACCACCTCGGGCCCCAGCAAAAAAGCCTCGGCAATCCCCTTTTTCCCCGCCACCGACAGCATTTTCAACGCCCCCCTGGCCTCTCTCGATGCGCTCTATCAGACAACCCGGTTAGCGGCAGACCGAATCTGCGATGAGTTGACGGCATCCAGGCTGCGGGGCCGTGGTGGTGCGGGCTTCCCCTTTGCCACCAAGCTCACCAGTTGCGCCCAGACCGATGCCGCGCAGAAATACATTGTCTGC
>JALTMR010000333.1 GCA_027001525.1 Gammaproteobacteria bacterium | reverse complement strand
GCCTATGCGGCAGTGAACCCAGTAGGCCTCATTATCATGCTGTTTTGTTTTTTCTTAGCTGCCTATGCGGCAGTGAACCTTCAGATGATGATGAGTCTTGGATTCCCATTTTTCTTAGCTGCCTATGCGGCAGTGAACATAACCGCCCACCGGCATGTTTGTCAGCGAGATTTCTTAGCTGCCTATGCGGCAGTGAACATTCAGGCGGACTGCTGGGAGGATTTTTTCCATTTCTTAGCTGCCTATGCGGCAGTGAACGATGTGGTTGGCGCGGCGAATCTGTTGGGCAATTTCTTAGCTGCCTATGCGGCAGTGAACCGAGCATTCATCTCACGAACACGAGCATTAGATTTTCTTAGCTGCCTATGCGGCAGTGAACCATGAGGCACCCGGGAGCCATTCGGCGGTATTTTTCTTAGCTGCCTATGCGGCAGTGAACGTCGTGACAGTCTTGACGGTGTAACATATTGGTTTCTTAGCTGCCTATGCGGCAGTGAACTTTACCTCCACCAAGATATTCTGGACGTTGCATTTCTTAGCTGCCTATGCGGCAGTGAACGTGATATAGAATCGCTTGGTACTTTTGATGGTTTTCTTAGCTGCCTATGCGGCAGTGAACTTCAGGCGTACGTAGAGGAGGACGGTTCCACTTTTCTTAGCTGCCTATGCGGCAGTGAACCAGCCCTTACGAGTATAACTTCCTAATTTTAAAAGAGCATTCCCTATACAAAGAAAACCCACCCTAATTTCAAGGATGGGTTTAACCTCTTGTTTTTATTGCTTTCTGACGGTTTGTCTGAAAAAGGGTTGTCAGAACCAAGGGACGGTGGCAGTGGTGCTGAGCCCATAGGTATTGAAGCGCCCGGCCTCGGCCTGCTTCTGGGGAGGATGGTGTTCAACAAACAGTCGGAAGCTCTGCCCTGTGCTCCGGCTTTTCAATTGAAGAAAAGGAAGGTTTACTCTCTTTTCCACAGACTCGGGAATCATGGCAATGGCCTCTTGCTCTGTGACTCCGTGTCGCTTGCGGTAACGACGACGCAACCTTTCAACATTCGACTTCACCTGCACCCTTCTCACCTGGCAGTGTTGCGTGGAACCAGGCACTGGAATAATATCCGCCAGCTCCAGATGGTCAGCCATTCCCTTTAACCAATTTTGCGATTGCAGATGCTGCAACGACTGCACTGACCCATGAAGACGTAACACATCCCCCAGCATCTGCTGTTTGTCCCTAACACGGGGAAAACTAATGCCTACTTGATGGCTTTGTAATTGAACCAACACCCGGTGCAATTTAGCAAACATCGAATTCATTAACATGGATATAGGGAATTCGGGATCAGGCACGATTTTAATATCCTGATAGTGATCCATGGTCTACCCCTTTTCACCAAACACACCGCCGCGCACCAGGGTCGCCATTACATAGTGCTGGTTACCTTCATCCGGCGCTTTGTCTTTGATGATCCAGCTATCCAGAAGGTTATAAAAATCAATTTTCTGCTTGGGCTGACGATAGGCTTTTCCCAGTGAGGTGACTGACCCATAAGGTTCAACAGCAATAGGGCCAACGCTATCACCGTGCCAGGTATCTATGGTTCGTAACGCATTTCCAATTTTCTGGCTGTGCATTCCAGCCACTCCATCTCCTACGACATAGAGTGTTTTACTTTTTCCCGTCGTACCGCGATCAAGAATAAGTTCTTGCGATGGATAAACCTCTTGCCCATCACCCACACGAGCGTAGGCAAGTACCTCCAGAAGCGCAAAGCACTCACCAGACAAACCTGCTTCTATCACACTGGCCATTGCCATGAAATCGGATTCAGCACTACGCGGAACGTCAAAGCTTCGTATTGAAAAATCCAGCGCATCAAATGACCAGCTCTGCGCTGTGGCGCCATTCTTCAGATGATTTACCTGAACAATTATCTGCTCTGCCCCCAAGCGGTTGCGCCAGAGAAAGCGACCGTTGGCTATATTGTGGGCATAGCGGTGCGCCAACTCGCTAAAGCCACTTTGCTCAACGTATTGTTGCACGGTCTGTTGAAGTTTCTTCTGATACTCAACATTGTTACAGGCAGAAGGGGTGCCTGCGCCCCCCAGTATTTTGAGGGTAAAACGAACACACAAGGTATCCGCATCATTAGGCAGCATAGCGACGTCAACTGTTTGGAGATTTGGATTTTCAATGGCTGCATCCAGTTTAGTAGGGTCTTGGTCTTTGGTTTTCAGACGATTCGAGATCGTGCCGCGCACGGATTTCTCCACCACCTTGATATCAGGCCACTGCCGGCTATTTTCTTTATCATCCCAACACCCGGCGCTGAAAACAGCATCGGAAGGGTCAAGTTTACGTTCAAAAGCTAGTACGGAAGCAGTTTTTAAGTCAGACATGGTTACATCTCCTTATGTAGTGGCTTGGGTAGAGTTTGTTAGGTATTGGGGGTAATGGTTGACACAACGATATATGCCACGCTCAACATCTGTTTCGCTATGCCATAACAGTTGTTGCAGGGTGGCCAGCCTGTGGGGGCTAACCCACTCGCCCAGTGAGTAGAGATTCTCTACAAAACGAAAAGGTGTCTCTTCATCTCGGGCATTCTGAACTTCTCCCGCCTCATAGAGCGGGGAAATTGCCGCATATCCAACAGGAATGGGCACCAGCCAGCCTGGATCGCTTCGCACTTTCCACTGTGCCGTTTCAGGATTGTCAGGGTTTTCCCCCGGCTCTATATTCAGGCGAGAGAAATCGAGCAGGGCATCCAGTGCATTTACCTCACCATGACCTTCATCAAGCTTCATCTCATTCAGGCGCGCCTCAAGACGATCTTCTCGCAACACCAGGGCAAACCCGGGAAGCAAACGACGGCGCAGTTTGCGAAATACCTGATCCTGACTCTCTTTGTCTCGCGGAAAAGAGAAATATTGCGGGGCGTAACGTTCACCAATGCGCTTAGGCATAATTGAGCCACCCGCCAATCGCAGAGTGTAGATGACCTCAATCAGCCGACTCACAAGCTCCTCTTGGTCCTCCTCATCCAGATGATCAGCCAGTGAGATCAGCAAGCTGACCTCCATGTGGGCGCGCCCCTCCTCCACGATGGCCAACGTCTCACCTTTTTTACCAGTGGGGTTTCGAGTCAGATTAAATACCCGGGTATATTTACCACCGGGTTGGGTCACCTGAGGGTCAAACTGGTGGCAAACAATGCCAACGCCTCCAAAACCCTCCTCCAGCTCATCACCTAACCGACGCTCCAGCGCATGGACAAAGCCGGAAAATGCAGTAGGTGATGGAAATCCCCAGGTCAAAGGACCAGAGATAGCGTTGGCATTTTGCACCTGCAAACGGGGTAATAGAATCAAAGCCTTCGGGTTATTCATAGCTGTTAACCTCCTGGCGTAAGAACCGAAGTTCTTTCTCTAGATCAACCTTAAACTGCTTGGCCGAGGCGTCATCGAGAGGCAGTGGATCTCTTTTCCTGGTGAGTTGAGCATTAAGCCAATTGGCAAAACGTTTACAGACGCTCTCTTTCCAATCGCCCCAGGTGTAGACCTTGGAAAACTCTGGATCGATTTCCGCCCGTGCCGGATTCAACCAACAGCTCTCATCCTCATTGAGTTTACATGCCTCATCTCGTGACCAGGCCTGATCCAGTTCACGTAATTCGGCCGCAAACAACAGCAGTTCATCAATGATGTAGCCCACTAGCTCGGCACGTTTACTACGCATGGCAATATTGGTTCTATCTGCGGGCAGGCTATGGAGATAGCCACGCAAGGTGGCGACCAAATGCTTTACCCGAGAACGACGACTGAACCAACCATCGAACACGCTCTCAACCCGCAAGGGCGGCTTTACGGGGTCAGACCTCCAGCTCGGGGGGCACGAAGGCAACAGGTAATTCTCACCATAGCGTTCACTGTTTAGCTGACTAATATTTTGAGGTTTGGTCCCCCCGAACTGCTGTATCACCAGATTCGGATATTCACTATACCCACGAGGGTGCCCCTTTTTTTGCTTGCGCGCTTCACGCGCTAATTTGGCCTCTTCCGAAAAACGTGCCTCTCGAATCGTGGACCAGACTTGGTGCACCAATGAGGTGGGAAACAAGGGTCCGAGAAGATGATATCGTTTATATTCTATGGGCCAGTAGATCTGCTTCGCCATCTTGTGAGAAGCTGGCACACCTTTGCTTTGCGTCAGTTTTGAAAACGCAGCCATCCACAGTGTCGCCTTCGCTTCATCGGAAGAAAATGCCAGCCTCAAGGCCGGATCATTCTCTACGGCCCGGGAGAGAAGCGTTTTACCCCCCACCTCCAAGCGCAAGAATTTATAGACATCCAAAGCGGCGGCATTACCCACCACATCAGTAAAACACCTACCTGCAATAGTATGAGTACCGACCAGAACGTCACCGCTTTCCGAATTCCCCGGTGAGTTCAGGTTCGTTCCCTTGGCGTCTGGATGAATATATTTGAGGGCATGTGTAATCTGCTGAATCTGGCCAACGCGGTGTGCAGCATCAGCAATCCACACTCCCGGCTGATGAGACTCGAGCAACTTCTGCCGCTTCTCATCCTCCCCTTCTTTGAGTTTATCTAGTTTAGATTGCAGACGTTTATCCAAGAACTCCTCAATCACTGATTTTATTTGAGTAACTGACTCATTCATATGGGTACTCCCGAACTCTATCCATTATTCATCTCTCCCTTTTAGAACAATACTATCGACTAAACCCCAAAGCTGCATGGTAATGCCAACCCTTGGCATTTTCATCTGCCGGCAAATCGATAAAACCAAATCGCCTGGCGCACTCTGCCGGTTCTATATCAAATCGTTCAGCCAGTTCGTTCAATGCGGTTTCATATTCCGGTTCGCCCCAGAATTCGATACGCGGACCTTGTTCGGGCTTCAGCTCATGCTTAAGACTGTTCGACAAAATCGGCTTTTCCCCCGGGTTAATCTTGCAGAACTGTATCGCCTCATCTTCATCAAGCAACAGTGCGTAGCGTTGACGACCCAGAGGGTCATGCCGAAAAGGCTGCGCCCTTTGCAGAAAGCCGCTCAGGTTAGCGCGGCTTTCCCACCATTCGTAAGCTGATTTTTTTACCCCCCCTCCGCCATCCTTCGATGGCAGCATCAGATCTCGCAGACTAGCGTGCTCCAGATCCACCAGGCTTTGGTCGGGCCGCAAGATATCGCTTTCCCTAATACGGCTACTGGCATCAATGACGGCTAACTGCTCCGGGGTAAGCAGATCCTTCAAATGATGGCTTCTCAGCAAGAAGTGTTTGGTTTCAAAACCCGGGCGACAGAATGCGGGGGTACCCGGACCAAGCTCCAAGTGTTTGACGTTGGTATCGAGCAGATGGATATTTGTTTCACCGTATTGCTCGACTCGATGCCGTCGCACACGCCCGGCCAACTGAATAATGGAACGCATGGAAGATGGCTCGACGATAGCCCAGTCGTAATCGTGATCGCGCCCGACTTCGGCCACGGCAGTAGCAAGCACAACAAAGAGATGATGTGTCTCGGGGTAACCCATAAGCGTTTGGCACAGCTCGGTATTCTCAAATATGGCCATCGGTTGTTTCCGATTGAGCAGTACGTCCAATTTGCGCTCAATGGACGAACGCACCAGCAACGGGTGCTGGGAGTGGTAAACGCAAAGATGGATACGACAATCCGCTTCCGCCCCCTGCTTATAGAGCGTTTGAGCCACCCTCACCAATGGATTGATATTGGCCATGCGAACCAAGCCGAAGCTGACCTGTTTACCCGTTTGCGGGTCGGTAGTGGCGTTGCTTTTATGGAGACTGTGGATCAACGGCCGCACGTCCTCTGCCAACGCCTCGCATATCGCTTCTCTTTTTTTGGAAGTAATCGTTTTGACGGTGTGAATTTTCACTATCCGCCGGTTTTCTTTCAGGGCAATATCAGCCAACCGCTTCAAGCGGTTGGCCACGAATGCATTGTGGGCCGCCACGTATGACTCATCGTACGTGTGCTGGCTGGATTTTGGCGTCGAAAATTCATCAAACCAGGCACAGCAAACGTCGGTGCTTTTGCGTCCCTCACCCCGATTTTTCTGATAGATCTCACGCCCTTTTCGATAGGCCTGGAACAGCCCCTGAATCAGCGCTGGCGGCAGCGTTGCAGATGAGAGCAATACCCGGCTTCCAAGCATTCCGGCCCAGTTGACCAACCGGCTAAGTGCGGGCAGGTCTTCCAGGCTGAAGTCATCGGGCTCGTCCAACACCAAGTCAGAACTCATCAGGCGCAGCATGGGTGCGATCTGCCGCCCTCCTCGCGTTCCCTCGGTAGCGGGTATGAGGTGATCAATGGTACAAGCAAGAATGGGGGCATTGATCAACTTCTGGGCATCATGGTTACTCTTTAGCCACCGGTTGAGAGGGCCATCCTCAAGACTGCCTTCAAAATGAACGCTTTGATTCTCGGGCAACAACGATGCCTGTGATTCAGCACCGGAAAGCGCCAGGGCACTCTCATCAGCCCTTTGCTGGTCATGCAGGGCGCGAATGGCACCACCGCCGACCAATACAGCGAGATCTTCTTCTCCCAGCCCCAAAAGTTCCCTGTAGGCATCCCCTGTTTGCAACGTTAGCGTGCGCAGCCCCAGAGCGATATTGAAACGCGCCCCCCTTTGAGGGTCCGAAAGGCCGTACATGATGCGCCCATTGGCCAGCGTTTTTCCACACCCAGTGGACGCCATATTCACGCCAAAAAAACCGTGCTCGGCACTGCTGGCTTGCAGACTGGCCGCCAGATCGTAAGCCCGATCCTGCCACCGAAAACGAGCTACTTTACTACGCTGCCGAAACCCTTTATGGCGGGCGATTCTTGGCAGTTGCCTGGCCAGGCGAGGCAGCGCACGAACAATGCGACTGGCGTTCACCTCAACGCCGATCAAGTGTTCATCCAGACGCTGCTTAAGAGCGCCACTTTTCCTGTCGGTATTGGCGGCCAAGGGAAATCCCGCATCACCATAACGAGAGTGGCTTGGCTCTGATGAGTAGTAGTGATCCGCCAGCACCAGCGCCAAGCGGGAGAGGTGCATAACATAAGGGTTGTCCAACCACGGCTCAGACAACAAACAGGGCCGACTCAATATTTTTGTGGCCAGGCTCCTTACATGTTCGCACCAGTGTTTGCTGGCAAACGGCAACCCCTTGTTAAACGCCCAGCAAGCAGCCTTATCCGCATCATCCCGAGCACCACACCAGGCAGCACTGATCGCCTTGGGAAGGTCTTCCAGATCATAATCGCCCACCCCTTCCAGCGAAGCAGGCATACGGTGGTGACTGACGATCAACCAACCAATGACTTGTACCAGGGTTGACTGTTTTTTGAATGGAAGTCTCCCCTTTTTCAATTCATCCACGCCATCACGCAGGAGTTCTGACACCCAGAAAGGCTTCTCTTCGGGCTGCAATTCGCTGAGACTCTCCAACCACGCCTCATCACTTCGATTCCCGACAAAGGCCTGAAACAGGCGAAGTGAAACCCACTCATGGCGATAGGCATCAGCAATGGGCTGACCGCGTTTGCGTTTAAGTTTTTTCTGGAAAGCATCGTTGGCTTTGCCCAGATCGTGCATTAGTGCAGCGATGGAAGCCAATAGGCGAATATCCTCGGCCGTATGCCAATCGTCTTCATGATCACTGCGAAGCACATCTCGCGCCGTGGTATTGGTAGGGGTTGCTCCTTGGGTATTGAAACGCTTCGCATCCCCTACAATCCACATCAATTCACTGTGATCTTTACCACGAATCCAGTGGCAAGCTACGGCAGTGTTCTTGCGGGCAGTTTTGCGCAACATTTTGTGCAGGGTTTGCAAACCCTGAAGGGTGATAGGTGTTTGCCATGTACGATCCCCACGGCGCTCGGCAAACTGATCCAGAATACGTCGTGTCTCTGTCAATGCTCGTTTACTGCACTGAGAAATGAGCAATACATTCATGCCATCTCGCTCCCCATCTCAACAGAAATCGCCTTAAGCGTATCAATCATAAAATCAAGCGATTCAGTGCGTGTGAGATTTTCGATGCAAGCCTGGCGGAACTCCTGCTCATCGTGCCCTGCCATTGCCGAGACAAAGGCCTGCGGAAGAATCACCGCGTCTTTTACCAAATCTGCCACGTCAAACACCAACCCACCACGGCGAGTCTTACCGTGCAGCACGGCAAGGCCATGGGGAATGCCCAACACCCAGGTAGCCGTTGCCCCCAAGCCATAAGCAAGGTAGTTACCGTGATCAAGAAAACGATTGGCGGGATCGGTGCCTGTGGCACGCTTGGCACGGGTGAAGTCCTCATCATAACCCACCGTCTTCACAGCCACTCTGTAGAGTGATTTTGTCAGGCGTGCCTCAAGAGTGAGCAGATCATTAGTGGTTGGAGCGTTTTCAATAGCAAGTCGTGATTTTTCTAGCTGAGCCTGAAGTTCAGGTGCAGCAACCTCAAAACCGGCATCACGTAGCGGTAGGCTGTTAAGCCAGTGTTGTTCCAATCTGTTTAGACGAGCCTGCTGAAATTTACGGGCCGCCACCAACCTGAGTTCATCATCAAACCAGAACTTTACCCATCGTTGCAGATATTCTGTAGGGCGATACTCACTTTGAGGCGTTAACCACGCCACCTCTATATCCACTTCGTTGGCACTGAACAGCGGTGTTCCTCCACCGCCACAAAATCCGACGAGCACGCCTGCCTTGGCCAGCTCGCGCATGGCAGCCTGAGTAATCGAAGTGCCAGTCCCCAACAGCAAACAAGTTGTGTTGGCGATGGGGATATTCCAATAGAGCGAGGATTTTCCCTCATCAGTGACGTACTCCACACGCCCACCCTTCACCAACACTCGGCAATGTTGCAGGTAGTAGATGTTAGCGCGCTTGGAATGCAAAACGCTTTTTAAATCACTTGGGGACAAATCTTCCATGTCAGCTATGCTCCTTATTCACGATACCCTCGGGGCATCCTCCCCTGTATGCACCCAACAAAACAACCCGAAAACCAAAAACAGTCTCATCATCGCAAACCAGCCCTCTTCGCTCAGTGCTTTTTATCGTTAGTGCACCAGTAACCACCGAAAAGTCACCTTCTTCGCCAAGCTCCACCACTACTCCGCGCCGGTACCAGTTTTAATAGGCATGGGTCTATCCCTTGTTATATTGATACTCACACCACCGCCTCCACCTCAATCTCCCACCCTTCCCACGGCGAATACTCTGTGGGCTGGCCGATGACTTTGGCTTGCAGCTCTGCGCCGTGGTCGAGCATTTGGGCGATGGTGTGGTTATGGCGGCGGGGGATGTAGCCCAGTTTGTGGTGGTGCCAGTAGAGGGCGACGGCGCGGCGGTCGTGGGGGTTGTCTGGTTCGCGCTCAAGGGTGAGGCGAAGGTTGGGGGGATCGCTCACCTCAAGGTGGGGGCCGTCGTAGTACTGGAAGCCTGCGATGAAGGTGCGCTGGATAAAGAGATATTTGGGAGTCGGCGCACTGGCGGCGGCGAGGGGCAGCTGGGTACCCGCCAGCAGGGCGAGGGTGGTTTTGAAAAATGTTCTTCGTTGCATGGCAGTGACCTCTTCCTTGGTTGGGTTTTTATTATGGGCACCTCTATTAATTCTGGATGTAGCGGATTTGGGGTTTAAGGTGCGCATTCATGAATTAATAGAGGTGCCCTTATGTTTATACCCTGCCTGCTCCCTCATTTCGTGAGGGTGTGCGGTTGTTATTGGTAATTTTTGAGTGCTGTGGCCAGGGTTTCCTTGATCTGCTGTCGCAGCTCTGCGGGGGCAATCACTTCCACATCCGGGCCGTATTTGAGGATATCCATCACCAGTTCGGTCGGGTTGCTGTAGGGGATCTGCAACTGGTAGCTGCCGTCGCGGAGATATTCCCCCTGTTGGAGAGGATGCCACTGCTCGTCGGCGACCCAGCGGGCCCGTCGGGCGGTGAATTTGAGCACGGCGGTGTGGCTCGCCTGGCCGGCAAAGATGCCATAGGCCTGGCTGAAGTGTTGGCTGAGGGCGTCGGCGCTGAGGTTTTTCGCTGCTTCGCTGCTGTGTCTGAGGTGGCGGATGCTGTCGAGGGCGAAGCTGCGCAGGGCTTGCCGCTTGTGGCACCAGGCGTCGAGGTACCAGTGGTCCCGATAGTGCACCAGCCGCTGCGGCGAGAGGGTGCGGCGGGTCTGTTCGTCGTTGCCCCGGCTGCGGTAGTCGATGGTGATGCGCTGGCCCTGCAGCAGGGCGCTGGCGATGCTCTGAAAGTGCTCTGCGGTCACCGGGCGGGCGGCGTGGGTGAGGATGCGCACCCGCTGGGCGATATCCCCACTGCCCACCTGCTCCAGTTTGAGGATCTTCTCGATACGCTGTTGCAGCGGGTTCAGGTGGCTTTCCAGCAGGCCTGGCTGCACGTTGGCCAGCAGTTGCTGGGCGATGAGCAGGGCGTGAAGCTCGGAGGCGTTGAACCAGAGCCCTGGCAGATGGTAGGTGTGGTCCCGCTTGCCGTCATAGAGGTAGCCGTTGCGTTTGCGGTCATACTTGATGGGGGCACCGAGGTAGTCGCGCAGATCTTCGATGGCTCGCTCGACGGTGGCTTTGGAGCACTCCAGCTTCTCTTCCAGCGTGGCTCGGGAGATGGGGTGGCGGCGCTGGTTGAGCAGGTTGTGGAGGACGTAGATGCGAGCGAAACGGTCCATGTCTCTTTCTCTTGTGTTAGATCACAAAAAAGCCCGCATTTTTGGCTGAAAAAGGCGGGCTTGGGTCTGTGGCGTTGAGTGATTACAACAAGCTGTCGGGCGAAAACTCTTTCGCTTCCACCAGTTCATTGGATTCGGCAATCACCCGGCGCATGAGCTGCTCGGCCTCGGGCTTGCCCATCAGGTCGCTCAGGGCCAGCAGGAGCAGCTGTAACAGGGAGGAGAGCGCCTCGTCGCTCATGGCGGAGCGCCAGTGGTGGGTCTGCGGCGCAGACATCCAGCTGCTGAACTGGCCAGCGGCTTCGGGCGGCAGGTTGACTTCGCCCATGCGCTCTATCATTTTGATAAAGAGCTGGTCCTGCCCGCCTTCGTAGTACTCCACCATGCGCGACATGAGGAAGTTGAAGATGACCTGCTTGGGGTCTTCTCCCGGTTTGCGCCGCGCCGCCTTTTTCTCTGCCACCGCTTTAGGTTTAGTGGCTGTGGCTGCCTCGGCGGTTGCTTTGGGCTGGGCAAATTTGGGCCGCTCCGGCGTGATCTGGATGCCCTGCGCCTTTTGCCGCGCCTGAGGCGTTTCACGTCGACGCACGGGCGCTGCCTTGGCCGGTGCCGCCGCTTGAGGCGCAGCGGCCGCACCGCTGAGTTGTTGTTGGTGCTGGCGGCGGGCGAGCAGATCCTGGCGCACGCGGCGCATCAGCGGCAGAGGGTCTTCAGGCAGTGACTCGTCATCCTTGCTTTTAACCAGTTTGAAGTATTCGTAGTAGAGCTTTTTGCATTTGTCGTCAGAGAAACCGTAACGCTCCCCAACCTTGGTGACATAGCCAATCAAGGTGTTCATGTCCCCCTTCTGGTAGCTTTTTTCCAGCATCCAGAGGGCTTCAATCCGTTGCTCAGGCTTTAAGTGAGTTTCAAAGGTAGCCCACGCAGCCTGACGTCTGACTCTGCTTTCACTATCAGCACTCATTCTCGTTCTTCTCTCCTGAAAGGAGACTCGTTTCTGCGCCTTCCCGTGCGCCGGTCTCCAACTGATCTAATTTGATACGAGTATAAGTGAGGCGGGGCTGATGCCATATAGCTGGGGTGAAATTGTCGGTTTTCAGTGACACCCCAATTCCCCTGCTCACAGCCAGCCTTTATACCGAAAGCCCACTATTGACTCAACCCAGTGGGGCACTCAACCTCACGCCAGGAGCGCTGTTTCGGCGTGATGCTGAACGCGGCGGTAGTCGGTCTTCCCCGTTCCCAGCACGGGGATGCTGTCAGTCAGCAACACTTTGCGCGGCAGATGAAGATCCCCGGCACCCTGCCCTTTGGCCGTAGCCACCAGCTCGGCTCGGCGGGCGGCGGGTTGTGTCGTCAACAGGATGATCTGCTCGCCCTTGCGGGCATCGGCCACCGCCACGGCGACGTGATTTGCCTCGGGCCAGCAGTGCTGTGCCAGCGCTTCGACCGCAGCCAGGGAGACCATTTCGCCCCCGACTTTGGCAAAGCGCTTGACACGCCCCTTGATGGTGACGAATCCGTCGTTATCGATGGTGACGATATCGCCGGTGTCGTACCACCCCTCCCCCTCGCTGGAACAGGGTGGCACCAGATCGCCGGGCTGATGGTGCAGCAGGTAGCCTTTCATGACATTGGGCCCGCGCACATGGAGGCGAGCACCCTCCGCCAGCCCGGGCACCGGCACCAGGCGGTGCTCGATGCCGGGCATCAACCGGCCCACCGTGCCCTGGCGATAGCTCATCGGCGCATTGCTGGAGATCACGGGGCTGCACTCGGTGGCACCATAGCCTTCAAACAGACGCAGGCCAAATTTCTGCTTCCACAGCTCCACCACGTCATCTTGCAGCTTCTCGGCACCGGCGAAAACGTAGCGCACGCTGTAAAAATCGTAAGGGTGGGCGGCGCGACCATAGCCGGCCAGAAAGGTGTTGGTGCCGAACAGCACGGTGGCATTGATTTCGTAGGCGATCTCGGGAATAACGCGGTAGTGCAGCGGCGTAGGGTAGAAAAAGGCCTTGATGCCGTTCAGCATGGGCAGCAGGCAGCAGCCGGTCAAACCGAACGAGTGGAACAGGGGCAGCGTCGACAGCATGACATCCTGAGCAGTGTAGTCAAAACGCGACGAGACCTGTTGCAGGTTGGCCAGCAAGTTAGCGTGGCTAAGCACCACACCCTTGGGAACACCTTCGGTGCCAGAGGTAAACAGCACCACGGCGGCATCATCGGGCCGGGCACTCAAGGCGGTTGCCCGGCGCAGCAATCGATCAGAGCGGCTGCGCAGCAGGGCGTTGAGCTTTTGCAGAGGGCTGACGCGGGCGGCGATATCCTCCAGGTAGACGATGTTGACCCGCTCACCCAGGCTCGCCACCTCCTCTTCCAGCCTGGCCTTGGAGACGAAGCGACGAGCGGTGACAACGGTTTTCAATTGCGCCACTTCCGCAGCGCTGATCAACCCGGCAGCGCCAACGGTGTAGTTCATCATGGCGGGAATGCGGCCATAGGCCTGCATGGCCCAGAAGGTCACCACGGCGCTGGCCATATTAGGCAGCAGCAGCCCCACGCGCTCTCCCCGCTCAGTGCCCCTGGCCAGCAGCTCGCCCAACAGCAGGGAGCGCACAATCACATCGTTGTAGCTCAGGGGGTTACGCTCCACATCCTCCAGCACCACATGGCCGCCACCGTGAACGTTGCGGGCATCCAGCAGGCGATCAAAGAGGCTTTGCTTGTAGGGTGAGGCCTGGAAGACCATGTTGGTCATGATGTCCGACAACACTTTGCCGGCGTATTCGCGCTGCCGCCGGCCCTTGAGCTGTGCTGGCAGAGTGATGGTTTCCGGCGCAAAAACAGTCAGGCTAATACGGGGAAAGAGCCGCCGCCGCACCTTGCCCTTGAGCCGGGAAAACGGCGTGTATTGCGCCCCCTTGATGGCGATAGGGAGCACCTGTGCATCCGCCTTCAGCGCCACCAGGCCGGGCCCATTGTAGATTTTCATCAGCGCACCAGTGACGGTAATACGCCCCTCGGGGAAGATGACCACCACACCGCCCTTTTGCAGCTTGCGCACCAGCGAACGCAACGAGAGCGGGTTGATCGGGTCCAGCGGAAAGAGGCCGGCAACCCCCTTCACCAGTCGCACGTACCAGGTTTTGGCAATCTCGGTGTTCACGGCAAATGTTAGCGGAACGGGCAGAAAAGCCCACAGCAACACCACATCCAGCAACGAGGTGTGGTTGGCCACGACGAGGACGCGCCCATGCAGCGACTTGAGGTGCGCCTCCCCGGTTATCTCAACCGCGTAAAGCTTA
>JALTMR010000332.1 GCA_027001525.1 Gammaproteobacteria bacterium | reverse complement strand
GTGTGGGCAGGTCGTGACCATCAACGGGGCCGATGTAGTTGAATCCCAGCTCCTCAAACAGCGTACCGGGGGCCACCATGCCTTTGACATGCTCCTCGGTGCGGCGTGCCAGCTCCCACATGGGCGGCATTTTTTCCAAAACTTTCTTGCTGCTCTGGCGCATGCCGGAGTAGAGCTTGCCGGAGAGGATGCGAGCGAGGTACTTGGACATACCGCCCACATTGGGGGAGATGGACATGTCGTTGTCATTGAGAATCACCAGCAGGTTGGCATCCTCATCACCGGCGTGGTTCAGCGCCTCAAAGGCCATGCCGGCGGTCATGGCGCCATCGCCAATAACCGCCACCACTTTGCGATCCGATTGCTGTTCGCGGGCGGCTAACGCCATGCCCAGGGCGGCGCTGATGGAGGTGCTGGAGTGGCCGACGCCGAAGGTGTCGTAAGGGCTCTCCTCCCGCTTGGGGAAGCCGGCCAGGCCGCCCTTTTTGCGTAGCGTGGCCATCCGCTGGCGGCGACCGGTGATGATTTTGTGGGGGTAGCTCTGGTGGCCTACGTCCCACACCAGACGGTCCTCAGGGGTGTTGTAGACGTGGTGGATGGCCAGTGTCAGTTCCACCGTGCCAAGCCCGGCGGAGAGGTGCCCCCCGGTCTCGCTAACCGACTGGACGAGAAACTGGCGCAGTTCGTGGGCCAATTGCTCCAGCTGGGTATGAGAGAGGGGCTTGAGATCGACAGGGCTGTCGATAGTCTCCAGCAGTGGGTACTTCGGGATCGTCATCAGGTTCCTGAGGGGCGCATGACCGCCGAGTGAAAACGGCAAATTATGAAGGGCTTGGGGGCCTCATGCAAGCTGTCCGTCAATGTCGCGTGGCGGACAGAGCGGCCAGATCAGTAGCGGCGCGAGACGATGTAGGCGGCGATCCAGCGCAGGGGGTCGGCCGGGGCGCCAAAATCACTCAGGCTGGCCAGGGCCTCCTGGTAGAGATCCCGGGCCCGCTCCCTGGCACCGTCCAGCCCCAGCAGGGCGGGGTAGGTGGGTTTGTCGAGGGCCTGGTCTGCGCCCTGCTGTTTGCCCAGCGTGGCGGTGTCGCCTTCGATGTCGAGGATGTCGTCCTGAATCTGAAATGCCAGGCCGATGCATTTGGCGTAGTGGTCGAGCTGCTTGAGTTGCTGTTCTTCCACTGCTGGAGCGCTGAGGGCTCCGAGGGTGACACTGGCCCGGATCAGCGCGCCGGTTTTGTGAATGTGCATGTTTTCCAGCGCCGGCAGGTCGAGCTTTTGGCCAACGGCATTGAGGTCAATGGCCTGGCCGCCGCACATGCCGCGTGAGCCACTGGCGATGGCGAGTGCGTCGATCATTTTGAGGCGATTGCCGGCGCTGATGTCCGCCTGTCTGTCTTGGGCCAGAATGTGAAAGGCGAGCGATTGCAGGGCGTCGCCTGCCAGCACTGCCGTGGCCTCTCCGTAGGCGATGTGGCAGGTGGGCTTGCCGCGGCGCAGTTCGTCATCATCCATCGCCGGCAAATCGTCGTGCACCAGCGAATAGACGTGGATCAGCTCCACGGCGCTGGCGGCACCGTCGAGCGCTGCCAGCTCGGCCCCCAGCGCTTTGCCGGCGGCGTAGACGAGAAAGGGGCGCACACGCTTGCCGCCATCGAGGGCGCTGTAGCGCATGGCCTCATGTAATTTGACCGGCACAATGTCGGTGCTGGGGAGCCAGTGGGCGAGAGCCTTCTCGGTGCGTTGCTGATAGTCGCTCAGGAGCTGCTTGAGTTCGGTCTGGTGAGTGTCAGGCATTGGCTTCAAAATCTTCCGCTTGAGCTTGTTCTGTTTTTTGCAGCAGGATTTGAACTTTCTGCTGCGCCTCGGTCAGTGCTTGCTGGCAGTTGCTGGTGAGGCTGACGCCACGCTCAAACAGCTTGAGAGACTCTTCCAGGCTGATGTCGCCGGCCTCCATCTGCGTTACCAGGGTCTCCAGCTCGGCGAGCGCGGTTTCAAAATCGGGTTGTTTTTTGCTTTTTCTGGGCAACGGAAACGTCCTCTTCAGTGGGGTACCGATTATAGGACAACTACCTCGCTGCGCCCATCACTGCTTCGTATCTTTACCTGCTGTGCGCCGACAGATAGGACGTGTTAAATTTGCTCTCCCCCGAAGTTGGCCGGCTGGTTTGCATGGCGGCCAACTGCTTGTATTTGGAATGTCACAGGAAAGCCAGAGAGTTATGAGCAGTAATTACGATGCCGCCTCGATTGAAGTGCTTAGTGGGCTGGAGCCGGTGCGCAAACGCCCGGGTATGTATACCGAGACCACGCGCCCCAACCACCTTGCGCAGGAGGTGCTCGATAACAGTGTTGATGAGGCCATTGCCGGCCACGCTTCCCGGCTGGAGGTGACTGTTTATAAGGATGGCTCGGTGGAGGTGCGTGATGATGGCCGCGGGATGCCGGTGGATATTCACCCGGAAGAGGGGGTGCCCGGCGTTGAGGTGATTCTGACCAAGCTCCATGCCGGGGGGAAGTTTTCCAACAAAAATTACCAGTTCTCTGGTGGCTTGCACGGCGTCGGTGTCTCTGTGGTCAATGCGCTCTCCAAACGGTTGGAGGTCCGGGTTCGGCGCGGGGGTCAGGAGTATGAAATCGGCTTTGCCAATGGTGACAAGGTCTCCGATCTTGAAGTGATAGGTACGGTGGGCAAGCGCAACACCGGCACCACGGTGCGTTTCTGGCCCGATCCGCAGTTTTTTGACTCTCCCAACATCTCTATCCCCCGTCTCAAGCATGTGTTGCGCGCCAAGGCGGTGCTCTGTCCTGGTCTTCATGTCAAACTCTTCGATGAGAAATCGGGTGAGTCAGAGGAGTGGTATTACGAAGATGGCCTGAGTGATTACGTCTCCAGCGCGCTGAGTGGCTTTGAAATATTGCCGCAGGAGCTGTTTGTCGGCTCCATGAAATCTGAGCGTGAGGCGGCGGATTGGGCGGTGTCCTGGTTGCCCGAAGGCGGCGAGCTGGTGACGGAGAGCTACGTCAATCTGATTCCCACCGCGCAGGGGGGGACGCATGTCAACGGGCTGCGTACCGGCCTTACCGATGCCATTCGTGAGTTTTGTGAGTTCCGCAACCTGCTGCCCCGTGGCGTGAAACTGGCACCCGACGATGTGTGGGATAAATGCGCCTATGTACTGTCGGTAAAAATGGGCGAGCCGCAATTCTCGGGGCAGACCAAAGAGCGGCTCTCGTCCCGCGAGTGTGCCCCCTTTGTCTCGGGTGTGGTGAAGGATGCTTTCAGTTTGTGGCTCAATCAGCACACCGATGTGGGTGAGCAGCTGGCGATGCTGGCCATCAGTAATGCCCAGTCACGCCTGCGAGCAGGCAAAAAAGTGGTGCGAAAGAAAGTGGCTGCCGGCCCGGCGCTTCCCGGCAAGCTGGCCGACTGTTCGTCGCAGGATCCGGCGCGGGGCGAGCTGTTTCTGGTGGAAGGGGATTCGGCGGGGGGGTCGGCCAAGCAGGCCCGAGACCGCGAGTTTCAGGCCATCATGCCGCTGCGGGGCAAAATCCTAAACACCTGGGAGGTCGATTCGGTTGATGTGCTGGCCTCCCAGGAGGTGCACGATATCTCCGTGGCGGTGGGGGTTGAGCCGGGCTCGAATGATCTGAAGGGGTTGCGCTACGGTAAAATCTGCATCCTTGCTGACGCCGACTCTGATGGTGCCCATATCGCCACGCTGCTGTGTGCGCTGTTTCTGCGCCACTTTCGTCCGCTGGTGGATGCGGGCCATGTCTATGTCGCCATGCCGCCGCTCTATCGTATCGATGTCGGTAAACAGGTGTTTTACGCCCTGGATGACAGCGAAAGAGGCGGGGTGATAGATCGCATCGTTGCCGAGAAGATAAAAGGCAAGGTCAACGTCCAGCGCTTCAAGGGGCTGGGGGAGATGAACCCCATGCAACTGCGCGAAACCACCATCGCCCCCGATACCCGCCGTTTGGTGCAGCTGACCCTGGAGGGTGGCGATGAGACCGATCAGGTGATGGACATGCTACTGGCCAAAAAGCGCGCCGCAGATCGCCGCAGCTGGCTGGAGAGCAAGGGGAACCTGGCGGATGTGGCGGTTTAGCAGGCTGTCGCCGGCGGCGTTAGTGCGCTTCAGTGTTCCGGTTTGGCGGGATCCTTGGCGTCCCCCCGCCGTTGTACCTTGCGGGCTTTGTAGCGCATTAACAGACCGATAGCCAGCAGGCTGGCACCGATGATGGCGAGCAGGATGGGTTCCGGAATAATGGCGGTCTGCTTGCCGCCTTGCATACCGACTGTCTCAGCCGCCTGGCTGGTTGTGCTTGACGCAGCGCAAAGCAGTGCTGCGGCCTTGGTGCAGAAGTCTCTCAGGCTATCCATAGTCTGATTATCCTTTTGTTTTGTAAGCTTATTATGTCCCCTTGTGGCGAATGATAGAGGGGGAGAGGCTGTCACGAAATAAGGGTTGCTACTAACAGTTTGTTTCGGCGGTATTTCTGGTTTTATTTCCCCTTGTTTGTCAGTAGCCAGGCCTGGGGGTGTTTCTTGAAACCTATGTGGGGGTAGTAGTCCACCGCTGCCGGGGCGGAGAGGAGGATCAAGTTGCATGTCGGCTGCAATTGCTTCTGGATCTCGGTGACAAGTTGTTTGCCGATGCCTTGTCGCTGGTGGCGCTCTTCCACCGCCAAATCTGACAGATAGCAGCAGTAGTGAAAGTCAGTGACAGCGCGGGCAATCCCCACCAGTTGTTCTTCATGCCAGGCGGTGATGGTCAGATCCGCCTGTCGCAGCATTCCCGTCATGCAGTTCCGATTCTCTGTCGGGCGGCGCTGACCCAAGGTGGAGGCGTTGAGCAGATCGATAAACTGGTCGGTGGTGATGGGGTGGTTGATCTTGTAGGTGATGGTCATGTCGGCAGGCCCTCGTGCGCAATTCGGTCCGTATTCTATCTGCTTGAGCCCAGCCCCGCTTCCCTGTTTATAATGGCCCCCCTTTTTTGGCTGAGCAGGAAAGTAGACTCCGCATGAGTGAGATTGAATCGCGCCAGGATGATGGCATCGAACGGATGCCGCTGAAGACCTTCACCGAAAGGGCCTATCTGGACTACTCCATGTACGTCATCCTCGACCGGGCCCTGCCCAATGTGGGTGATGGTATGAAGCCGGTGCAGCGGCGCATTATCTACGCCATGTCCGAGCTGGGGTTGTCGGCCACGGCCAAGTTCAAAAAGTCTGCCCGTACCGTGGGGGATGTGCTGGGTAAATTCCATCCGCACGGGGATTCCGCCTGCTACGAGGCGATGGTGCTGCTGGCCCAGCCGTTCTCCACCCGCTACCCCTTTATCGATGGTCAGGGCAACTGGGGCGCACCGGATGACCCGAAATCCTTCGCCGCCATGCGTTACACCGAGTCCCGCCTGGCTCCCTATTCCGAGTTGCTGTTGCAGGAGGTGGGTCTTGGCACGGTGGATTGGGTGCCCAACTTCGACGGCACGCTGGAGGAGCCCGCCGTGCTGCCGGCGCGGGTGCCCAATGTGCTGCTCAACGGTACAACGGGCATTGCTGTGGGCATGGCCACCGACATTCCGCCCCACAATTTGCGTGAAGTGGTGACGGCCTGCATCCGCCTGATTGATGAGCCCAAAGCGGATCTGGCTGCGCTGCTGGAGCATGTGAAGGGCCCTGACTACCCCACCGAGGCGGAGATCATCACGCCCCGGGCCGAGTTGCACAAGATGTACGAAACCGGCAGTGGCAGTATTCGCATGCGGGCGATCTACGAGCGTGAAGAGGGGGATATCATCATCACTGCGCTGCCGCACCAGGTCTCTGGCGCCAAGGTACTGGAGCAGATCGCCGCCCAGATGGTGGCGAAGAAGTTGCCCATGGTGGAGGATCTGCGCGACGAGTCTGACCACGAGAACCCCACCCGCTTGGTGATTACACCGCGCTCCAACCGGGTTGATGTGGCGGCGTTGATGTCTCATCTGTTCGCCTCCACCGATCTGGAGCGCACCTACCGCGCCAATTTCAACGTCATCGGCATCGATGGCAAGCCGCAGGTGAAGAATCTGCTGACGATGTTGAGCGAGTGGCTGGTGTTTCGTACCGACACGGTGCGCAAGCGGCTTAACTATCGGCTGGAGAGGGTCAACAAGCGGCTGCATCTGCTGGAAGGCCTGTTGATCGCCTTTCTCAATATCGACGAGGTGATCCACATCATCCGTACCGAGGATGAGCCAAAAAAATCGTTAATGCAGCGTTTTGAGCTTAGCGTGGCACAGGCGGACTACATTCTCGACACCAAGCTGCGTCAGCTGGCGCGGCTGGAAGAGATGAAGATTCGGGGCGAGCAGGATGAGCTGGCCAAAGAGCGTGACTACCTGCTGAAGACACTGGGCTCCAAACAGCGCATGAAAACCTTGATTAAAAAAGAGCTGATGGCCGATGCCGAGAAGTACGGTGACGAGCGTCGCTCTCCCATCGTTTCGCGCGATGCGGCCCAGGCGATGGATGAGACGGCCCTGATGCCCTCCGAGCCGACGACCATTATTCTGTCCGAAAAGGGCTGGGTACGCGCGGCCAAGGGGCACGATGTGGATGCCGCCGCCATGAACTACAAGGCGGGGGACAGCTACCTCGACGCCGCCAATGGACGTACCAATCAGCAGGCGGTGTTTCTCGATTCCACAGGGCGCAGCTATTCGCTGCCGGCTCACACCTTTCCTTCCGCCCGTGGCCAGGGAGAGCCACTGACCGGGCGGCTGAATCCCCCCGCCGGGGCGGTGTTCACCGCTGTGCTCAGTGGTGATGTGAATGATCTCTATCTGCTCTCCACCGATGCCGGTTACGGCTTTATCGCCCGCCTGGGGGACATGGTCAGCAAAAACAAAAACGGCAAGGCGCTGCTGAATGTTCCCAAAGGGGCCAGGGTACTGCCGCCGGTGCCGATTCACGATGTGGCGAGCGATCTGCTGGCGGCCATCTCCAACACTGGCCATCTGCTGGTCTTTCCTGTGCAGGATCTGCCGCAACTGGCCAAGGGCAAGGGGAATAAAATCATCTCCATTCCCACGGCGAAATTTGCCAGCGGCGAGGAATTTATGGTGGCGGCAAGCTGCGTGCCGGCAGACGGGGCGTTGACGCTCCACTGCGGCCAGCGCCACATGTCCCTCAAGCTCAAGGACATGACGCACTACCTCGGTGAGCGCGGCCGTCGCGGTCTGAAGCTGCCGCGTGGTTTGCAGAAGGTGGACAGCGTGTCGGTGGAGAGTAACTAGCCGAAGGGGGGGCTGACGTTAGCTCCCCGGGGTTTGGCACTCCGTGAATGATTTCACCTGGCAGGTAGCGCAACGCTGCCGGTCGAGGGTGGCGTAGATGGCCGCAATGGCGGCCCGTTTGGTGGTGAATACGTGGTCGTCTCCCACTTCACTGATGTAATCCCCTTTTTTGAGAATATCGCACACCCCCGGTTTGATGCTGCACAGGTAGAGATCCCCCCCCAACGCCCGTCGTCGCTGCGCCTCGCGCACCAGCAGGTCGGCGCCGGCCACATCGATAAAGTTTATGCCACTGCCGATGATGAGCAGCCTGGTTTGCGCCGGATTGTTCTGATCGAAGCTGCGCAGCGCACTCTCGATGTAGTTGACGGAGCCAAAGAAGAGGGAGCCGTCGATGCGGATGATCTTCAGTTGCGGACACTCTTTGTCGGGGGTGGCGTTGACAAAGCGCCGGTGGCCGTCGTGGTTGTCGGGAATGCGGCTGAGTATCGTTGGGTAGGAGATGCGGTTGAGGTGGAGTACCAGCGACAGGATAACGCCCACGTAGACGGCAAACGTCAGCTCCACAAACAGGGTGGCAATAAACGTGGTGACCAGCACGGCCGCATCCACCGGGTTGGCTTTGAGGATGATTTTGATGTGATGCCAGTCAATCAGCCCCCAGGCCACCAGCAGTAACACCGCCCCCATTGCCGGAATGGGCAGGTAGGCCGCCAGGGGGGCAAACATCAGCAAAATGATGGCAATTCCCACTGCGCTGAAGACGGCGGCCAACGGTGTTTTTGCACCAGAACGATAGTTGATGCCGGAGCGGGTGAAGGAGCCGGAGGAGGCAAAGCTGGAGAAGAAACTGCCGGCAATATTGGAGAGCCCCTGGCCGATGAACTCCTTGTTGGCGTCATGGGGCTGGTGGCTTTGGGCGGCAATGCTGCGGGCGATGGAGACGGCCTCCATCAGGCCCAGCAGCGCGATGGCCAGTGCCCCCGAGGCGAGCTGGCTGATGGTCTCCAGCGAGAAGTCGGGCGACGAAAGGGGGGGCAGTTCCGTCGGCAGCGAGCCCACCAGTTTGATGTCGCTCTGCTCCCCGCCCAGGGCCATGGCCACCAGGGTGCCCCCTATCATGGCGATAAACAGCGCTGGCCAGCGCGGCAGCAGCTGGCGGATGACAATCGCAATCAACAAGGTCGCCACAGCGACGGCGACCGTATGCCAGTGAGTGTCGGGGAGCTGCTGCAGCAGCATCTGCCAGTGGTGCCACAAAGTCAGTCCGTGGGGGATCTCAATGCCGAGAACGTGTTTGAATTGCGAGGTGAAGATCAGCAGCGCTGCTCCGGCGGTAAAACCGATAATGACCGAGTGCGAGATAAAGTTGACCAGCATCCCCAGTCGCGCCAGCCCCATCAGCAGTTGAAACACGCCGACGAGGAAGGTCAGCGTCAGCACCAGCGTGATATAGGCCGGCGTCTCTGGGCTCGCCAAGGCACTGACAGTGGCAAAAACGATGATGGCAATGGGGGTTGCGGGGCCGGAGACCAGGTGGTTTGAGGAGCCAAACAGTGCGGCGATGATCACGGGAACAATGGCAGTGTAGAGCCCGTACTGCGGCGGCAGCCCCGCCAGCATGGCAAAGGCGACCCCCTGAGGCAGTACGATGACAGCCCCGGTGAGCCCAGCGAGCATGTCCTGGCGTAAGGATTGGCGGTTGACGAGTGCAAGCCAGGGCCATAGGGTACGGCTTTTGCCTGGCTTGGAACCGGCGTCGCTGGGTGCGGTCATAAAATTCCAATTGTATGTGTAGAAAACAAGATACTTGAATTTCGATAAAAGGCCCCAAGCTATTGAGGTCGATTTACATTATCTCAGCATTTCGCTTGGCATTTAAGCGGCGGTTTTTGCTGGGCTCATTCATTGGGAATTAACTGAGAAGTTTCCTGGAGGATAGATGAAACGCATATTTCTTTTTCTGGCCACTAACCTGGCCATTATTCTGGTGGCCAGTGTCACCCTTAGTTTGCTGGGGGTGGACAGTGTACTGGCGGCCAACGGGGTGGATCTGGATCTTCGCTCCTTGCTGATATTTGCGGCAGTGTTCGGTTTTGGTGGCTCGTTTGTTTCGCTGGCGATGTCAAAGTGGATTGCCAAGCGCTCCACCGGGGCGCAAGTGATTGAGCAGCCATCGAACCAGGTGGAGCAGTGGTTACTTGAGACGGTGCGCCGCCAGGCCCAGCAGGCAGGTATTGGTATGCCGGAAGTGGCTATTTTCCCCTCACCGGATCCCAACGCCTTCGCCACGGGCATGAGCAAGAACAAGGCCTTGGTGGCCGTCAGCACTGGCCTGCTGAATCACATGGACAAGGGCGAAGTTGAGGCGGTGTTGGGGCACGAAATTGCTCATGTCGCCAACGGTGACATGGTGACCCTGGCGCTGATCCAGGGGGTGGTGAACACTTTTGTCATTTTCCTGGCGCGTGTTATTGGCCACACGGTGGATCGGGTCGTCTTTAAAAATGAGCAGGGCCACGGCATCGCCTACTTCGTGACCAGTTTCATTGCCGAGATTGTGCTGGGCATCCTTGCTTCCACCATCGTCGCCTGGTTCAGTCGACAGCGCGAGTATCGGGCGGATGCCGGTGGGGCCAGTCTGGCGGGGCGGGACAAGATGATTGCCGCGCTGGAGCGTTTGAAGATGAATACGCCGCAGCCACTGCCTGATCAACTGGCCGCATTTGGTATTGCAGGCGACATGGGGGGGGCTTTTAAAAAGCTTTTCATGAGTCATCCCCCTCTGGATGAGCGCATCGAAGCACTGCGTCGCGCTCGCTAACAGACTGAACTTTCTGGATAAAAACGGTGGCTCTCAGCCGCCGTTTTTGTTTTTGGCCGGGGTTAGTCATGGCAAAAGCTCGACTAGCCTATTCCCGACTAAAAATATTGGTTTTATTCAGCGGGTATTCATATTGTTTCAGCTACCGTTGTGGCCAATGACCTCAGGAGGGCCCCTTATTCCGTGAATTTTTACATGTGTGAATAAAGGGCAGGGGTGTCGGGTGCCAGCGTCAGGTGTTGGTGTACAAGGTGTACCAGAGGAGAAAACTTAATGAAACGTATTTTTACCGTTGTGGCGCTTGCGTCTGCATTCGCCACAGCGCCGGCTATGGCCGATTTGGGGCTGGCTAAAAAGAGCGGCTGCCTGGCTTGCCATAGCATCGATAACAAAGTGGTTGGCCCAGCCTGGAAGGATGTAGCCGCCGAAGTAGATGATCGGGCGCGGATTATTGCCTCTATTAAAAAAGGCAGTAAAGGTCACTGGACCAGCGTGACGGGCGGCGTGCCAATGCCCCCATACTCACCCCGTGTGTCGGATGAAAATATCGAGAAACTCGCTGATTTCATTATGAGTCTCAAATAAAAACTATAAAGTAAACGTCTCCTTTATATCCCCGGTTCAGAGCCATACCCCCCCTTGGCTAGAACTGGGGTTTTTTTTGCCGCCGGTTTCTTCCTATGCCAGAATGGCGGCCATTTCAAACTACTATCCATCCGATAACATGCGTTTACTGATCGTCGAAGATGAGAGTGAGCTGCGCTACCAGCTTAAACAGCGGCTGACTGATGAGGGTTATGCGGTGCTGACGGCCTCTGACGGTGAAGAGGGGTTATACACTGGCCTGGAGTTTCCCGTGGATGCAGCGGTCATCGATATCGGTCTGCCGAAAATGTCCGGTATTGCGTTGATCACCAAATTGCGCGAGTCCGGTAAAGCCTTCCCTATTTTGATTCTTACCGCCCGCGGGCGCTGGCAGGACAAGGTTGAGGGGCTGGATGCCGGGGCGGATGACTATCTGGTTAAGCCCATCCACATGGAAGAGCTGAAGGCCAGGGTCAAGGCACTGCTGCGGCGGGCTGCGGGCATCGCCAAACCGACGGTGGAAGCCGGGCCGATCAAGCTTGATACCGCGCGCCAGGATGTCACCGTCAATGGCCAGCCACTGGATCTCACGGCCTACGAATACAAGGTGTTGGAATACCTGATGGTGAATGCCGGGCAGGTGATCTCTAAAGGGGATTTGACCGAGCACATCTACGCTCAGGACTTCGAGCGTGACAGCAACGTGATCGAGGTGTTCGTGGGCCGGCTGCGGCGCAAGCTCGACCCGCAGGGCACGCTCAGACCTATCGAAACACTGCGCGGCAGAGGATACCGCTTTACCATCGACCGGAGCTGATCGCCGTGCTCTCCATCAACAGCCGGATGTTGATTGCCGCCACGATTACCCTGGCTGGTTTTCTGGGCGTGACGGGCATCACACTGGAAAACTCGTTTCGGGTGAACGCTGAAGCGGCGATGAAGGAGCGGCTCCAGTTGCAGCTCCACACACTGATCGCCTCCATGGATCAGGACGACGACGGCGGCATGACGCTCGCCTACCCCCTCTACGAGGCCCGTTTTTTTACCCAGGATTCCGGCCTGTACGCCGAAGTGTTGACCAACGAGGGCCGGCCCGTTTGGGCCTCCCCTTCCATGGCCGGCGTACATATTCCACTCCACTCTGGCCTGGCCCGAGGGGAGCAGCGCTATGAATACCTCACTATCTCAACCGGGGAGACCGTACTGGCACACAGCATCGGCCTGACCTGGGGCGACAATGACAGTGCGCGGGAGGCTTACACCTTTGTTGTTGCCGAAACACTCCAGCGGCTTCACGACGAGATCGCCGCATTTCGCAAAAACCTCTGGGCCTCTCTCGGCACAGTAGCCATTGTCCTGCTGGTGATGTTGGCGGTGATCCTGCGCTGGGGTTTGGCTCCTCTGCGGCGAGTGGCCGATGACCTGGGCGAGATCGAGGCGGGTCACCACCTGGAGCTGAAGGGTGAATACCCGCGGGAGCTGCGCGGTTTGACCGATAACCTCAACGCCCTGATTCGCAGCAATCGCGAGCATGAAGAGCGCTATCGGGCCAGCCTGGGTGATCTGGCACACAGCCTGAAAACTCCTCTGGCCGTATTGCGGGGGGCGGTAGACGCCTCCTCTCAGGCAGCCGACGGGATACGTTCCACAGTGGAGGATCAGATCGAGCGGATGGACCAGATCGTCGGTTATCAGCTTCAGCGTGCAGCCGCTTCGGGGCGCAAGGCATTGGCGGCCCCGGTGGATGTGGAGCAGTTGGTGACACGGGTGGTGACGGCGCTGAAGAAGGTTTACGCAGAGAAACAGGTGGAGATCGCCGTTGACGTACTCCCCGCGTTATCGTTTCACTGCGATGAGGGCGATCTGATGGAGCTGCTGGGCAATCTGGTGGATAACGCCTGCAAGTATTGCCGTCACCGCGTTGAAATCGGCCTCCGTCTGGAGGCTGTCCAGGGGCAGTCGGGATTGCTGATTGAGGTCTGTGACGACGGACCGGGTATCTCTGAAGCACACCTTCCCACCGTGTTGGAGCGAGGCGGGCGGCTCGATACCCAGGCCAATGGCCACGGCCTGGGTCTGGCGATGATCAGCGACATCGTCGCGCTCTACGATGGCCATCTTGAGTTTCAGCGCTCCCGCCTGGGCGGCGCGCTGGTCGCCATCTGGTTGCCGGGAAACTAAGGACCGGAACCTCACCACAAACGGTGATTGAGGAGGCCCCCTGGCATCCCGCCTTATTAAATCCACGGTGTGTGCCGATAAGGTAAGTGGGTCATGCCATCGGCCTTCGGGGCCGAGGTGTTTAGCGTGGGTTCAACCATAGGAGTGTGACTATGGATATCAGCAGTGTACTCAACCCGGCAGTGACGCAGGCAACCCGTCAGAAAAGTGGTGAAGCTGTCAGTCTTGCAGTGCTGAATAAAGCACTGGATGTGGAAGTGAACGCAGCGGCAGAATTGATTAACTCAGTGGCTCAGCCCACTGCATCCGTGCCGACTGAAAAATTGCCTCCCCATCTGGGACGGAACCTCAATGTAACCGCCTGATTCGCTGGTTACTCTCTTTCGACAAGGATTAATTCGCCATCTTTCAACGGGTGGCTATCGAACAGTGCTTCGACAATGGCGTTGAAGTTCAGCTCGTACCGCTGTGAAAGCTGTCTGGCGTTCTTTGACAAGTCGGCACGGCCGGTCTGTGCCGGCTTTTTATTGAAGGCGAAGATAATGATGTTCTTGTGTCCCGGCACCTTCGCACACACGCTCAGTGAATTGAAGACCAACCTTACCTTGCTGACGATATCAGCAAACACGTCCGCATCTTCCGTGATCAAATTAAGTGCCAACACGCCATCCAGAGTGAGGCGTTGCCGACAGTGCTCAAAAAAGCCGATGTCGTGTAACAGCGCGGGCGGGCCCTGTGTGGCGTAGAGGTCGATCAACACGGTGTGATAACGGCCCCGGCTGGACTCAACAAAGTGGTGCGCCTCCTGGCAGACCCCATCGACCCTGTCATCTGGTAGCTCAAAATAGCGCTGAGCAATGTCAAAGGTATTGGCATCGATATCGACAGCCGTCAGCTGGCACTGGGGTAGCGCGTGGTGGAGGTAGCGCGCCATATCGCCCCCGCCAAGGCCAAGGAGGAGTACTTTTTCGGGGGCGGGCTGAAACAGAAAAACGCCCATCATGAATTGTGCATAGGGCAGGCAAAGCTGCTCGGGCACCAGCAGGTTGCAGGCACTTTGAATCGCCTGGTCATCGACGCGCAGCAGGCGCAGCTGCTCTGCCTGATAGACCGCCAGAGTCTGAAATTCCGAGCGACGGAGATGAATGAGTTGGCCTTGGGGGAAGTGAGTCACCTGAAGTGC
>JALTMR010000331.1 GCA_027001525.1 Gammaproteobacteria bacterium | reverse complement strand
GGCGAGAGGCGGCCGACGCTTTCAGAAAAATCGAGCAGCGCCCGCCGCTCATCCAGGGTCAGGGAAACGGGCAACGGCCTGACCCCTGCCACATCGAGGCGACGGGCCGGCGGCACCGCCTGATGGTGGACCACCAAGGTGCCGGCCGCCAGATCCCCCAGGCGTTTGAAATTGCGGGCCACCAACATGCTGACCAGCCCGCCCACGTAGGCGAAGGGGAGCAGATCCACCACCCGTAACAGGTTGCGGATCAGGGAGGCACCCCACCCCACTGGCGTGCCATCATCATTGATCACATGGATGCCGAGGCTTTTTTTACCCGGCGTCATCCCCCCGCGGTAGACCTCAAACACCACCGGATAGAACCACTCCAGCAAAAAGTAGGCGATCAACATCCCCGCCTCGCCCAGCCCCCCGGCCCAGGAGGTGAGAAAAAAAAGGGCCACCAGGATAGCCGCCCGCAGCAGAAAATCCACCAGATAGGCCAGGGCGCGGGGAACCGGGCCGGCAGGGCACAGCGCCAGATCGATTCCCTCGGGGGTTTCAATGGTGTAACGGGTGTCGAGCAATGTCATTTCAGCCGTCGCGAAGGCTAGGCCGACAGGTCAGCAGACTCCGGCGCTGCCCCTTGCTCTTCGGTAAAGATCTCGCGGTAACCGGCAAAGATAGAGCCCGTCATCACGGGCACCAGCACAAGCCAGCCCAGACCAAAGGGAATCGTGGCCACAATGGCCAGCACAAAACCCACAAGGCCATATAGTGTGAAGGGCCATACGTTACGCAGACACCCCTTCAGACTCATGCCCATGGCCTTCAACGGCGACACACCGTGGATGGCCACCAGCGCAGGGGCGAACCAGATCGCCATCATCACGGGAATGCTCAAGGCCATGACCAACAGGTTGTAGAGCAGTAACGCCAGCGGCGACCCCTCCCCCATCATCAGGTTGCCCTGACTTCCCATCAACATCATCATTGAGGCCATAACGACCCCCATGATGATGACGTACGCAATCGTGTACAACACACCCAGCCCCAGCAAGCCGCCCAGGTTGTTTCTGAAACCGGAAAAGAGCGCCCCGAGGCCAAACTTCTCCCCCTGATAGAGTTCATAACAGGCCAGTATGAAACCGGCAGAAAATACCGGCGTCAGCAGGTAAAAACCAACAAACAACACCACCCCGAGCGGAGGAAATATGGCCGCCAACAGGCCACCGACGGCGCCGACCCCTACCATCACCACCAAGCCGAGCAGGATCATCCCGATCCAGACCCAGGGGTTCATCTTAAAATAGCCGTACCCCTCTTTAATCCATGCCACCCCCGCGCCGCCACGGAGTTTTTTTGGTGCGACCAGCGCCAGACTGTCCGCCTCGTGAGGAATACTCAGCTCCGCCTCGGGCTGCTGGTAGGGGTTGTCGGTCCAGGCTGAGCCGTTGGGTGTGGCTTCAGCGTGCTGGCCAATGAAGGGGGGAGTATTGGTCTCATCCGTCGCTGTGGTGGTACGCTCAGGGAAGGGGCCAGCCTCTGCGGCGACCTGTGCGACGCCGGACGAGGCAAGGGGTGCCGATGCTGGTTCCGGTTGTGGCCCGGATTCAGGTTCAGGCTTAACCTCTGCCTCCGCCACCTGTTGACACACCAGCCCCGCCCCTTCAATCGCATTCAGGTAGGTCCGGGCCTGCACCTCGCTCAACCCCGTTTTGATGGTCACCGGCTGGCCGGAGAACAGCGCCGCCAACTGCTTTGGCCTGTCCGCCAGCTTAAACAACTTCGCTATGCGCGCCTTGACCTCATCCATCTCATGCCCGGGCAGAAGCGTTCCATTCACTATCAGCTTAAAAGTCGACATACACATCCCCGTATCGTTATTCAGCAACCCCACCGCCCGGCGTAAAAAAAACAGCCGCAGGCCATCGAATCATACCACCCACGGAACCGGGTGATATGACGCAAGCGGGGGATATCGAAGCAATGCAATTTCCAGGAGTGACGGCCTGCCGATGCCGCTCTTTACAGGCGAGGGCAATGGAACAGGGGGAACAGGGGAGTACGCGGACGACAATCAGGCCTGTTTTGCCAGACGGCCGGGCGGCGCCACGGCGTGGCCAACGGCGTTGTCCTGAAAGTCGATGCTGATACGTTCGGCGGCATTGGGGCGAAACAGGGTGTCGGCAAAGCGAACGTGGTCGGGGTGGTCCCGATAGCTGTCGATCACGGCCTTGTGGGTAAAGCGCACCAGCCAACAGAAGCGATACTGGGCGTTTTCCTTGACCGCCTCGCCGGTGAAGACCGCCCGCACACCGGGGATGCCGGCCAGCACCTGTCGCCCGGTGGCCATCATGGCCTGCGCCTCTTCGTCGCTCATGCGGCTCAGTACGTTGTAGACAATCAAATGCTCCACCGCAGCCCAGGGCTCACACTGCGTCAGCACTTCGGCGGCGCGCCCGGCACTCCCCCAGAGTCGCAAACAGCGCTTTACTTCGGTACAGATAGCCTCTTTCACGCCCTGCTTCAGCGCCGTAAAGCTCCCCTCCCGGTCACTTTTCACCTGGGCACGCATGGCTTTGGCGGCCACATCAGAGAGGCCGGTGAAGTAGTTGATCTTGGCCACGCCGAGGGAGCTGAGGCGGCGATACTGCTCTTCGTTCAAACCGCTGCCGCCGTGCAGTACCAACGGTATATCCACGGCGGCATGAATCTGTTTCAGGCGCTGAAAATCGAGTTTGATACGCCCCTTGGAGCGCCCCTGCACCGTACCGATTGAGACAGACAAAAAGTCCACGCCGCTGCGCTCCACGTAGGCCTTGGCCTCAACCGGCTGAGTCGGTGCCGAGACATCCTCCTCGTCATCGGAGCCCACATAGCCCACCTCACCCACCACAGGCACATTACAGCGGTGAGCCATGTCAACGATCTCCCGGCTCAACTCGATGTTGTCGGGCAGATCGCGATTTTCGGAACAGAGGGTTACACCGTTACAACCGAGGTTGATGGCGCGCGCGGCGGAGTCACAGGAGCTGGCGTGATCGAGCTGGATGGCGATGGGGACGGAAGCCCGCCGGGCGGCGGCTTCCACAGCGGGCATCATCAGCTCCAGATCGTAGTGGGCAAAATGGTGTTCGGCCACACTCAGGATGACTGGCGCCCGCGTCGCTTCGGCGGCATCCACCACGGCCTCAAGAAAGTCGAGACTGACCAGATCAAAGGCGCCAACGGCGTAGTTGTTCTCGTAAGCGTGGTACAGCATGTCACGCATATTCACCAGTGCCATGTCACTTTCCCCTCATGATTTCCGCTTGATTCCCATCACCCCCCATGCCCTTCGAGACACATGCAGCCATCAGGAGTGATCCCGGCTTATCGGGTGCCGCCATCCACTATCACCTTGGCGGTCTGAGCATTCAGATACCTGTCAAATTAACAGAAGCACTCTGCTATCTGTTTTGCGCCTCACTCTTCGTCGTGCAGTAACTTATCCAGTAACGCCTCCATCAGCGTCAGTGCCGGTGCCCGAAACTTTGAAGCGGCAAAGTGGTAGTAGTTCAGTTTGCACTTGACCGGCGCATGCAGAGCGTCGCGCCCCTGGTCTTCAAAGGCGATCCAGGCCAGCATCGGCAGATCCCCCTGACGCTCGTTGGCGCAGACCCATTCACGCTCTTCCAGGATCATCACCACGCCGGGGTAACCCGGCAGCGCCAGACGGATGGGACAGGGGTAATGCAACTTGGCCCGTCGCCACAGGTTGTAGCGTTTGGCGCTTACCTCGTCGTTACGCTGGACGTAGACGGGCAGGTCGGCGATACGGCTCACGCTACCCCCTGGACGCTGGAGCCTGCCGAACTTAGGAATAATCTACTGCGCTGATGGGAAAGCGGTTCAAATTTCCCCGATTTTTCGTTACATAGCCCCACCATGCACCTCAAAATCGTGAAAATTTGCACTCGCTCCCCCTCCATGCTCGCTACGAATCCCTAAGTCCGACGAGCCCCTAACGAGTCAAGCTGGCGAACAGCGTTGGCAATTTTTCCGGCAGGCGATCAACATGGTCGATGATGGTGTAGTTGTTACTGCCAAATATACGCTTCACGTAGCGATCTGCGTTCGGGTCCAGCGTCAGGCAGTAGCTCATCACGCCCTTGCTGGCCAGCTCCTCCACCGCTTTTTTGGCATCCATGCGCAGGTGCTGTGGATCACGCTCATCGACATCCGCCGGCTCACCATCAGTAACCAGCAGAATCAGCTTTTTACGCTCGGTCTGACTCAACAGGTGGCGGCCCGCATGACGCATGGCCGCCCCCATGCGGGTAGACAGCCCTCCGGCCATTCCCGCCAGACGTGCTTTGGCCTCTTCCCCCCAGGCCTGATCGAAGTCCTTGAAGCGGTAGTACTGCACATCGTGACGGCTGTCGGAGGCAAACCCGTGGATTGAGAACGAGTCACCGACACCGTTGATGGCCGTGGAGACCAGCGCTGCAGCCTCGCGGGTGAGTTCCAGAACGGTTTTGTCCGAACCGTCCATCTTCTCATTGGTGGACTCGGACAAATCGAGCAGCACCACAATACTCAGATCACGATTCTTGAGCACGTTGCGCATGGTGATGCGCGGGTTGGGCTGCTCTCCCATGCGGATGGAGATCATGGCATCGATGGCGGCGTTGATGTCGATCTCGTCGCCGTCCTCCATATTGCGTACCCGCTGCACCCCTTCCGGTTGCAGCATGTCGATGATCTGCTTGATGCGCTGGGTCACCGGCTTGTGTTCGATCAGTATCTGGTCGATCAGCTCCGGGTCGCCCTTGGGCTGACGTCTTTCGTAGACGGTGGCCCAGTCCGGGCGATGCAGCTGCACCTGGTAATCCCACTCCTGATAGTGGTAAGGCTCGGAGATCGGCTCCTTGCCCCACATATCGTTAAAGCTGATGGTTGCCTCACCGGCATCTTCATAGGGCATGAACTCGGTGGCACAGACCCAGATCTCCTGCGCGTCATCGCCGGCCAGTTCGCAATCCACCTCGTTGGCCATCTCGATGGGAGAGACGTATTTACGCGCCTGACGCTGGCTGGCGGCAACGTACTCAACGCCGTCCGCCCAGGCAAATTCGTCGAAATCCCACAAAAAGCGATTGTCGTCACGATAGGGAATGCGCAGCAGTTCAAGAATACGCAGGCTGGGCACATCCCGACGCGCCGCCAGAATATTGAACAGCTCCAGACCCATGTGCCAGGAGAACTGTGCATTGTCCTTGTTGGCTTCGATGTTGGTGTGGAAGCGCTCGGCCAGGGCGTTAAGATCAGCATCATCGCAACTGACGCTGCTATCAAGCAGCATTAACGCCAACCGCTCCAGCAGGGCGACGGTCGGATGCAGGGGCGGCTCGTCGTGCTCAATACGGAGCAGCGCACCCCACAGTTTTTTCAGTCCGGGGAAGTTGCGCACGGTGCAATATTCAACCCGCGCATCTTCCAAAAAGCCGATGAAAAACATCTGCGCCGGACTGAGCTGCTCGGCAGAGAGCGGCTCGTGGGTATACATCAAATGGGCACCCTGATGCACCACCATGGCGCGATAGAGTTCATAGCCTTTGACGCCACCCATGCCATCCAGCGCATCGGGCAAGTGGATAATGCGGGCCTCAAGATAGGGCTTGAAGCCTTCATGGTCAGCCGCGCTGGGGCGAAGAAAGAAATCGCGCCCCCACAGTGCACGCAGATAGAAGTTCATCTTGCGCTGATTGTCGATAAACAGTGTGCCGCGACGCTCTTTTTGCAACATCGCCTTGGCGTCTTCGGTCTCCAGACTGAAGTAGGCCACCTGGCCTTGCAGATCACGGGCATAGGCCTGGGCACCGTACAGCGCCCAGCGCTTCAGACCACTTAACGTCAGCTTGGAGAGCAATTCATCCATGATGGCCAGCATGGGGCGCAGACCACGGGAGGATCTGGCCGCCAGCTGATGAATCAATTTGAGATAGCCGCGCAGCAGCTCGGGGTCACCGAGACGACGCGAGACAGTAGGCAGCGAGGCAAACAGCAGGGCGATTACTTCGCCGGACGTCATGGAGGAGAGCTTCATGGCGGCCGCGATGCAGTCACGCACGATATCATCGCCACACTCCTTCGTGACCGCCGGTATGTTTTCCAGAAAAGAGGTCACGAGATTGCCGCCGCGCCCCAGATTGGCCAGCCCCTTGGCCCCTTCCAGGTAGTCGTGCAGAGCATTGGCAGACATGTTTCGCGCTGCATCGTGAAAGGTGGCATCCAGCGTCTCTTGCAACTCGGGCGCGGTACGCTCCAAAATTTCGCGGTAATCGTCCAGATCAATGCTACTCATCGTCTCTCTCCTGCTCTACTACGGTGCTGTACTTTGCTTTGGCAATCCCTTCAGGGCACTGCTTGTCAATTCATGACCCCGCACATTGAGTTCCTGCCTCGCCCCCCTGCGTTGCAAACGCTGCCAATAGCCCTTCTTGCTACTGGCAGCGTTTGGCTGCCTGGATGGAACGTGCTTTGAATCTCAATCTGCCACGACCAGATTTAACCGAGGTGCCCTCAACAGTGGTGGCTATTCAAAGAATGTAGAGACCGCCGCATCCAGCGTTTCACGCATATCCGGGTCGTCAGTCAACGGACGCACCAGAGCAACACGACAGGCAACGATGGGATCCAGCCCTTTGACGATCAGCTGCCCGGCATAGACCAGCAGACGAGTGGAGATACCTTCGTCCAGACCATGGCCCTTGAGGTTACGGCCACGCTCGCCGATCTGTACCAGCTTCTCGGCGGTCTCACGGTCAACACCGCCTTCCTTGCTGATGATTTCAATCTCGGTCTCAACGCTGGGGTAGTCAAAATCCAGCGCCCCAAAACGCTGTTTGGTGGACTGTTTCAAGTCCTTCATCAGACTCTGGTAACCGGGGTTATACGAGATCACCAACTGGAAATCGGGGTGACATTTAACCAGCTCGCCCTTCTTCTCCAAGGGCAGTTCACGGCGATGATCCGTCAGCGGGTGGATCACCACCACGGTATCCTGGCGCGCCTCCACCACCTCATCGAGGTAGCAGATGGCACCGATGCGTGCCGCCACGGTAAGGGGGCCGTCCTGCCACTTGGTGCCGTCCTTATCGAGCAGGTAGCGGCCAACCAGGTCGGAGGCCGTCATGTCTTCATTACAAGCAACAGTGATCAGCGGCTTGCCCAGCTTCCAGGCCATGTACTCAACAAAGCGGGACTTACCACACCCCGTTGGCCCCTTCAGCATCATGGGCATACGCGCAGCATAGGCCGCTTCGTAGGTATCTACCTCGTCCGCAACCGAACAGTAATACGGCTCTTCGGTAATTGTGTATTGTGACGCAACATTATTTTCCGCGACTGGGCTCATCATTTTATCCTCATCGTTGTCCGCATCCTTCATAAAAAAACCGCTTGGCTGGCAGGTTTTTTAGGAAATATGCGCGTTGAAAACATGGCCCGGAGCGATCCGGGCCATATTCAAACTCAACCCTGCTGACTAGGTTGGCGTACCGCGGTAGATAACCATGGACGCACCTTGCGACTGGGCAAAGTTGTCATAGCCAATCAGGCGAACGTGGTTGTTTGGGTGCGCCTTGTGAGCCGCATCGGCTTCGCCAAGAATGCGATCCACATCAGTCTCACCAAACATAGGCAGCTTCCACATGTACCAGTAAGAGCTGAAAGCATTTGCTGGCTCGGTGTGCTCAATGGCTGGATTCCAGCCCTTGGACACGATGTACTGCACCTGTGCCTTGATCTGGTCTTTAGTCATCGCAGGCAGGTAAGAAAATGTTTCAAACTTCCGGCTGGCAACATCACCCAGGCTGGATTTGTAATCTTGCATTTCACTCATGTTGTTTTCCTCAATAGTGTTCAAATTTGATGTCTCAACAAAGGCGGACAAAACCCCTTAAGTCCGCCCAGGTTGAGGCATACGCTTGCTAAAGCAGTGGGGTTACTTGTGAGCAACGTCCAGCTTGTCTACGGTGTCAAATTCGAACTTGATTTCTTTCCAGGTTTCCATCGCCATCTTCAGCTCAGGGCTGGACTTGGCTGCGTTGGTAAGAATGTCTTTACCTTCTTTCTCCAACTCACGACCTTCGTTACGCGCTTGAACACAAGCTTCAACAGCAACACGGTTAGCTGCTGCACCCGCTGCGTTGCCCCAGGGATGGCCCAAGGTGCCGCCGCCAAACTGCAGTACAGAGTCATCACCAAAGATGCTAACCAGTGCAGGCATGTGCCATACGTGGATACCACCAGAAGCAACCGGCATAACACCAGGCATTGCACCGAAGTCCTGATCGAAGAAGATACCGCGTGAACGATCTTCCTTGATGTATGAATCGCGCATGATGTCGATCCAACCCAAAGTCGCTTCACGGTCGCCTTCCAACTTACCAACAACCGTACCGGAGTGAAGGTGATCACCACCAGACAGACGCAGACACTTGGTCAACACGCGGAAGTGGATACCGTGGTGCGGGTTGCGATCCATTACCGCGTGCATGGCACGGTGAATGTGAAGCAACATGCCGTTGTCACGACACCAGTTAGCCAGACCTGTGTTGGCGCAGAAACCGCCAGTCAGGTAATCGTGCATGATGATGGGTGCGCCGATCTCTTTGGCGAACTCAGCACGCTTGTACATCTCTTCTGGCGTAGCTGCTGTCACGTTCAGGTAGTGACCTTTCTTCTCACCTGTTTCTGCTTGAGCTTTTTCAGTCGCTTCCTGAACAAACTCGAAGCGATCACGCCAGCGCATGAATGGCTGAGAGTTAACGTTCTCGTCATCCTTGGTGAAATCAAGACCACCACGCAGACCTTCATAACAGGCGCGGCCGTAGTTCTTGGCAGACAGACCCAGCTTTGGCTTGATAGTACAACCCAGCATTGGACGGCCATACTTGTTCATCTTGTCACGCTCAACCTGGATACCGTGTGGAGGCCCACCACAAGTCATCACATAGGCCAGCGGGAAGCGGATATCTTCCAGACGCAAAGAACGCAAGGCTTTAAAACCGAATACGTTACCCACCAAAGAGGTCAGTACGTTTACCATTGAACCTTCTTCGAACAGATCGATGGGGTAAGCAACGAAAGCGTAGAAAGCTTCGTCGTCACCAGGCACATCTTCGATAGAGTAGGCACGACCCTTATAGTGATCCAGATCGGTCAGAAGATCGGTCCAGACAGTAGTCCAGGTACCCGTGGAAGACTCAGCAGCTACAGCAGCAGCCACCTCTTCACGCGGCACACCCGCTTGCGGAATAACCTTGAAACAAGCCAGAATATCGCTCTCTTTGGGCGTATACTCGGGCATCCAATAAGTTTCGCGGTACTCTTTTACGCCCGCGGCATAAGTTTTATCAGCCATTGAATAGCATCCTCTTCATGTGCTTTGACTTTTTGACTCAGGGAACCAACCCCCCTCAGCCCCAACAAACTTTGTTGTTCCATCATTCGGGTGTCTCCACCTCTCAAATGATTCGCCATCTGTCAGGCGAGGTGAAACTATAAGGCAACCAACCCATTTAAAAAACTTAATTGTTGTTATAAAATGGATTTACTTTTGTTAATAGGTTTTTGTCATGCACTTTACCCTGCAACAGCTCAAACTGTTTGAGTCGGTCTACCGCAACGGCAGCTACACGCTGGCGGCCAAGGAACTTCACCTGACACAACCTGCGGTCTCCATTCAGGTCAAAAGGTTTGAGGCGCAGGTTGACCTGCCCCTGTTTGAAGTAGTGGGCAAGAAGATATTCCCCACCACCGCTGGCAAAGCAGTATACGGTGCCTGCATCGAGGTGCTTGGCGGGGTGGAGAACCTGAAACAGTCGGTGGAGGCGTTGAAGGGGGAGGTCAAAGGGCCTTTGACACTCTCGGTTGTCACCACGGCCAAGTACTTCATGCCGCACCTGTTGGGACATTTTCTGCAAGCGCACCCGGACGTAGAACCCCACCTGCACTTCACCAACCGCGCCCGGATCGTCGAGCGACTGATGAACAATGAGGACGATTTTGTCGTCATGGGTCAGGTGCCCGATGACAAGAACCTGGAGAGCCGACCTTTTCTGGAAAACATACTGGGTGTGGTCGCACCTCCAAACCACCCTTTGGCAGGCAAAAAGAAGGTTCCCCTGGAAGCGCTGGTCAAGGAGCGCTTTATCGAACGAGAGGAGGGCTCCGGCACACGACTCGTGTTTGACGGGCTGCTGGAAAAGCAGGGGCTTAAAGTGGAACCCTATATGGTGCTGGGCAGCAGCGAGGCCATCAAACAAGGGGTGATGGCCGGCCTGGGGCTGGCCGTACTCTCCCTCCACAGCCTTCGTCTGGAGCAGGCCGCAGGCAAACTGGTGGTCATCAATGTCGAGGGCTTTCCCCTGAAACGGCGCTGGTATGCCGTGCACCAGAAGGGCAAACGGCTGTCACTGGTGGCCCAGACCTTTCTCGATTGCATTTTGACGGAAAGCCACGAACTGCTGGACATGAGGGAAGACCCCGCCTGACGGGCTGTTACACACCCACCCACACACACACACACAAACATCGCAAGCCAGATCAACGACGCCATGCAATCACCGCCACATCGCCGCCGCTACCTCGTTCCGCTGATCACCACCGCCGCCCTCGTCGCGCTGCTGGCCTGGCTCGCCAGCGGCTCATCCAACCAGCCCCGCCAGCCCGGCTGGCACAAAGACTGGCAGGCTGTGAGTGCATTCAAGCACCCACGCCGCGCCCCCGCTGCGGTCGCCTATGGCGGTTTTCTCTACGTCGTCGGCGGCGTCGATGGCCAGGGCCGCTACGTCCGCCCTGTGGAGTACAGCGCCATTGGTGACGACGGCCAACTCGGCCCCTGGCACGACACGGCTCCACTGCAACAGGGGCGGTTCTATAATGCGGTGATCGCTCACAACGGTTACCTGTATGCCATTGGCGGCGGCACGGGGGCGCTGGGTGAAGGCAACTACCCGCTTAACTCGGTGGAGCGGGCCAAAATCCAGGCTGACGGATCGCTGGGGCCATGGCAGTTCGAAGCTGACCTGGGCACCGCGCGGCGGGGACTCAAAGCGGTGATTCACGGCAACAACATCTACGCCATCGGTGGCTATAGCGGTATTTTTCTCAAATCTGTCGAACGCGCAACGATTCTGCCCGATGGCTCATTAACCCCGTGGAAGGAGGAGAAGCACAAGTCGATCATCGACCGTTACATCCACTCCGCCGCTATATACAAAGATAATATCTACCTGCTGGGAGGCCACATGCGTAATCCGCAATCTACCAGCTACGGCGACGTGGAGATCAGCCGGGTCAACCTCAACACCACCTTGCAGCCCTGGCAGATCGAGCCCCGCCCCCTGCTCACCTCGCGCCTGGTGGCCGAGGCCTTTGTGCTGAACAACTACCTCTATATGGCCGGCGGCCACAGCGGCGGGGAGCGCCTGACCTCAGTCGAAATGAGCCGCCTGAAGCCGGATGGTCACCTTGGCCCCTGGAAAGCCACCACCCCACTGCCCACCCCCCGCAGCGCCTATGCCGTGGCCACGGACAAACACCGGGTCTACGTGCTGGGGGGCGCGGGACGCGGTCAGCCCCTCAACACCGTTCACATGGCCAGCCAGGGGCTGCGCGGCCAGTTGGGATACCGCTCTCACCACCAATAAATTGCTGGCATTGGCGCAGGTGGGCACAAGGCGGGACAAACGCTGCCCCGCACCCAACCGTGCCCATTCCCGTCACTTTTCACATGGTTTTCACATGGAAAGATGTAAACAGGTGTGAAAGCAGGCCTCCCTTAGCTGACTCCGCGTTCAGTTTTCTTCCCCCCTTGACGATATCCAAGCAGCAGAGGAGTGCTTGAGAGGTACCTCTATACCGTCAACAGGGATCGATGAAAAAGAAAGAACGATGAATGATGTCGCAGCCAATTAGCCTGAGCAGTGAAAAACGCCTCGTGCTGCTCATCGCATTGATGGCCTCCATTGTGTTTACCTCGGTACTCACCACCAACTGGTTGCTCTACCGGGAGGTGCTCTCCGAGAAAAAGCACCACCTGTTTAACACCGTCAATGACCAACGGGCGCTGATTGAAGCCATTGCCCGCTTCAATATCGATGGCAAACACACCGATGAGCCTCATACGCCCCCCCATGCCGCCGCCCATACCACCCTCAGCGCCACCCTTGGCCAGGTGGCCGATGCCTACCAGCAGACCTATGTCACCGGTCACGCCAGTGACTTCCTGCTGGTAGAAAAAAGGGACGACGGCAACGAGCTGATTTTACTGAATAAGGGCCAGACGCTGCGCACCACCAACCTCTATGGCCTGGGGGGAAGCCGTACCCCGCTCACCCATACCGATGCCGCCATCAATAACGCCCTCCAGGGCCAGTCGGGCAGCCTCATCACCACCGACTACGAAGGCAATGAGGTCATCGCCGCCTACAGCCCCGTCTCCATCAAGGGGCACCTGTTTGCCATCATCGCCAAAGTCGCGCTGGAGGAAGTGCGTGCGCCGTTTCTGCATACCACCACCCTGATTCTTGCCATCGCCTCCCTGCTCGTGCTGATCGCTTCGCTGGGGTTTGGCAAGATCGTCAACCCCATGATCCGCAATCTGCAAAGCGCCGTGGAAAGAAACATCGAAACCGAGAAAAAACTCAAGCAACAGGCCATCCGCTCCAACGCCATTCTGGACACCGTCGTCACCGGCATCGTCACCATTGACGAGCGCGGCATTATCCGCACCTTTAACAAGGGTTCGGAGCGCATGTTCGGTATGCCCGCCAGAGAGGCCATTGGCCGCAACGTCAGCATTTTGATGCCGGGGCATGACCAGCTCAATCACGACAGCTACCTCAGCCGCTACCTGCGCACCGGCAAACGCCAGATGCTCGGCTTTGGCCGTGAAGTGGTGGCACAACGGGTCGATGGCACCCCCTTTCCCATGTGGCTGGCTATCAGCGAATTCCAGTTTGAAGAGGGGCGTGTTTTTGTCGCCTCAACAATGGACCTCAGCGACCAGAAAGCGATGGAGCACCTGCTGCGCATGAGCGAAGAGCGCTCCCGCGCCATACTGGAGACCGCCGTCAACGCCATCATCACGTTCAATGAAGAGGGGCAGCTGCTCTCCTTCAATCCGGCCGCTGAAAAACTCTTCCAGCACAGCGCCAAAGAAATTTTCAGCCATGACATCACCACCCTTTTTGCCGCATCGCAGCACTGCGCCCTGCATCAATATATAAAACGCGTTCGCGCCCACGGCTTGACGGACGAACGGGGCCGGCAGGAGCTGCTGGGGCTTCGCAAAGACCAGTCCACCTTCCCCCTCTGGTTCACCGTGGGCACGGCCACCATCAACAACAGCCTCGTCTTCGTTGGCGACATTGTTGACATTACCGAACACAAACAGGCGCAGGAGGAGATGCGCCGCCACCGCGACAACCTGCAAGAGCTGGTTAACGAGCAGACCGCCGACCTCATCAAAGCCAAAGAGCGGGCCGAGGCAGCCAGCCAGGCAAAATCATCCTTTCTCACCAACACCAGCCACGAAATCCGCACCCCGATGAACGCCATTATCGGCATGACGGAGCTGGTGCTCGACACGCCGCTGACGGAGGAGCAACGCAACCATCTGCGCACCGTTTCACGTTCCGCCAGATCGCTGCTCCAGCTGCTCAACGGCATTCTCGATCTGTCGAAACTGGAAGAGGGAAAGGTGGAGCTGGAGCAGATCCCCTTCGATCTCCATGAGGTGGTGGAGGAAGCGGTCGCCCCCTTTCGTGCCAACGCCAAAGCAAAGGGAATCGAGCTGCGCACCACCATTGCCGATACGCTGTGCCGCTACCGCTGCGGCGACCCCACACGGCTGCGCCAGGTGCTGATCAACCTCGTCGGCAATGCATTGAAGTTTACCGCCGAGGGCAACATTAGTGTTGACATCACCGAGGACGAGGACGACAAGCTGCTGTTCGCCATTGCCGATACCGGCATCGGCATTCCTCCCGACCGTGTCGACGCCATCTTCGAGAGCTTCACCCAGGCAGACCAGTCCACGGTGCGCAAGCACGGCGGCACGGGGCTGGGCAC
>JALTMR010000330.1 GCA_027001525.1 Gammaproteobacteria bacterium | reverse complement strand
GCCGGAGCGAAGGGTTGGCATATCTGCTCGGGCGCTCCATTCGCTGGTTTCGGGATCGAAGCAGATGGTTGAGTTAAGGCTCTGAAAGTTTGGCCCACCGCCGCCAAACGCGTAAAGCTTGCCTTTGCATTCTGCTGTAGGTGAGTGCGAGCGGGCCACCTCTAGGGGCGTAGAAACGTGCCAACTGCCAGCGGCGCTTTTTGTGCTCATTGTATTTCTCTTCCTTCGCTGCGTTTATTAAAAAATTCCAGCCACTGTAATGGTTTGCTGATGCGTGTCAATAATGTTTTTTGTGTGTCGCAGAGCTTTGGCGTGATGCCGGTGTGAGGGGCTATATGTAGGGGTTTTCCCTGTCTGCCCGGCAGTTGTCTCGTTGCGGGGTATTCGATATGATGCCAAACACCCGGTGGGCTTCAGCATAATAATAAAAGGGTGACTGGGCTGCCTAAGGTAGCGGTGATGTTGTGCCGATATCCTTGTGGTGAAGGACCATGCGAAGGCGATAGCTTTATGGGGTGAGAGCGATCGATAAAACGGATAAGAAGTGTTGTTTCACCCGTTTGTTTGTTGCGTTATGCGCGAGCAAAAGCAAGGTCGATGAATTACTTAGGAATGGGTAGGTGATTAGATAACCGGGACTGCATGTTTGGCCATTTAAGCCATTTGAATGCCTGTATGTTGTTCTGTTGGATTTACCCATATTTTTTTTAGAGTGGCGAGTATGGGAGCTTGATAGCTATGGTGGCAAAAAGCCGGACTGCTATTAACGCAGGTCAGAGTGATCGCTTGGAAGGTGTATCTGATGGGCGAGTCGGGGAGCATGCAGTTGAAGCTGCTCTTCCTCCGTTGCAGGATCGATTCGGTCGAACATTCGACTACGTTCGAATCGCTGTAACAGAAAAGTGTAATCTTCGTTGTACCTATTGCATGCCTGAGGAAGGCGTTGATTTCCAGGGAAAGGAAAAGATATTAAGCGCTGAGGAAACTCTTCGTACCATCGGGGTTCTGGCTCGGATGGGTGTGAGAAAGGTACGCTTTACCGGGGGAGAGCCCCTAGTAAGAAAAGATATCATAGAGTTAGTCGCGGGTGCGGCGGCGACACCAGGTATTAAATCTGTTCACCTGACGACAAACGGCTTGCTGTTTGACCGTTACGCTGAGCGATTGAAGGAAGCTGGTCTAACAGGTGTAAACATCAGTCTGGATACGTTTGATGCCGATAAGTTTTTAAAGATCACTCGGCGAGAAGGTCTGGATAAGGTTTTGGATAGCATTAAGCTTGCCTTGGATTTGGGTTTTCCCCGGGTCAAGGTCAATGTTGTGATGATGCGGGGTTTTAATGATACCGAACTTCGCAATTTTACAGAGCTGGCGCGAGATAATCGCTTGACTGTGCGCTTCATCGAATTCATGCCCTTTGACGCTCATCAGATTTGGGAGACGGGGGTTCATTTCACTAGTGCCGAAAGTTTGGTTCAGCAAATTGAAGGGATGTATCCCGGTATCCGGCCTGCTCCTGGTTCTCGGACGGAGCATCATATTTTCCAGGCACCAGAGCATGCGGGCAAGATAGCGATCATTCCGGCGTTTACGCGTAGCTTGTGTGGTAACTGTTCCAGAATACGTGTGACTGCGGATGGAAGTATTCGCAACTGCTTGTACTCTGATCAGGAGTATGGGCTACGAGATTTGATGCGTAACGATGGTTCTGATGATGATATCGTTGGTTTATTCCGTCAGGCCTTCGAGCAAAAAGAAAAAGATGGTTTTGAAGCCAAAAAAGCCTCTTCAGTTCAACAAGTAGATGTGAAAAATATTGGCCGAACCAGCATGACTCAGATTGGTGGCTAGTAATTCTTCGGGCCGGAGGCGGTAAACGCTCTTCGGCTTTTTTGTGTCTAAATTTATTAAGTTTACGAGCGAGTGAATAGATGAGTGAATTAACCCATTTTAATGCTGCTGGCGAAGCCCATATGGTTGATGTTGGCGCGAAGGCTGAGACTGTGCGTGAAGCTGTCGCTGAGGGGCGCATATTTATGGAGCCTTCGACGTTAGAAAAGATAATACAGGGCAACCATAAAAAGGGCGATGTGCTGGGTATCGCACGAGTAGCCGGGATTATGGGGGCAAAAAAGACGCCTGATTTAGTGCCTTTATGTCACCCGATTATGTTGACCTCTGTTGATTTGCAATTGACAGCTGAGCCTGAGCAAAATTCGGTTTATTGCCAAGTTACTGCCCGTTGCAATGGGCAAACAGGCGTTGAAATGGAAGCGCTAACCGCCGTGCAGGTTGCTCTGCTGACCATCTATGACATGTGTAAAGCGGTTGATAGGGGAATGGAAATGCGGGATATCGGCTTGACGGCTAAGTCTGGTGGTAAGTCCGGTACATGGCGTCGGGACGCATCCTAGAGTACATGCGCAGCGAATGGAGGTATTTTCATGAACATAACGGTTAGATATTTTGCAGGTATGCGTGATCGCATGGGGTGCTCTGAAGCGAACCTCACTCTTGATAAGGGTAGTGTTACTGTTGCTGATGTTTGGGCCCAGGCTTCTGAGGGGCAGCCGTTGCCAGATAGCACTTTGATCGCTATCAATATGGAATACACGGATGCTGACGCATCTGTGTGCGAGGGAGACGAAGTTGCATTTTTCCCGCCGGTTACGGGAGGTTGATATGAAAGTTGTTGTTCAGGAGGCAGCCTTCGATCCCTATAAAGAGGTGCAGGCGTTCCAGGAGTCGTTACCACGAGGAAAGCATGGTGGTGTGGTGAGTTTTGTTGGCACTATGCGTGATATCAATGAAGGGGTGGATGTTTCTACGATGTATCTTGATCACTACCCTGGCATGACTGAAAAGCATATCGAGGCTGTGTGCGCTGACGCGGCAGATCGCTGGGATATCATCGATAGTTTAGTTGTCCATCGCTATGGAGAGCTCTTTCCTAACGATCCTATCGTATTAGTGGCTGTTTGGTCTTCACATCGGGCAGAAGGGTTCGATGCCTGTCGCTTCATCATTAATTATCTCAAGAAAAAAGCTCCGTTCTGGAAGCGTGAAACGACACCAGAGGGTGAGCAGCGCTGGGTTGAGCATAACTCCAGAGATGCTAAGGCGGAGGTGGCTGACTTGGAAGAGGCTGCGCGTACGGCGTAAGGCATATCATTTCAGCACCATATTAAGTTTTGGGAGGGCGGCGATTAGTCGCCCTCTTTCATTGTTACGAGTGCACCGTTTATATGCGTGAAAAAGAGCTGAGTACAAGAGTTATATTTGTCAGGCATGGGCAGACAAATTTCCCTATTGATCGTATTTACTGTGATGAGAGGGAAGATCCGGCTTTAAATGAAGATGGTAAAGCCCAGGCTAAGGGTGCAGCAGACCTGTTGAGAAATATGGAGATAGGTGCTGTGTACGCTAGTCCCGCGCTCAGGACAAGGATGACGGCCGGTGCCATAGCGAAGCATCACGGTCTGGGTATTGAGTATAACGACGCCCTGAGAGAGCGTCGTTTCGGTATATGGGAAGGCCTGTATTTTCACGAGATCGAGCAAAACTTTACCGATGAATTCCAGCAGTGGAAACAAGACCAAGCGGGATTTGCTCCGTCGGGAGGGGAGTCTGCCTATGATCTGTACGATAGGGCAGCGTTAGTGCTTGATCGCATTGTGGCAGATAATCGTGGCAGCACAGTGGTTATTGTAAGTCACGTTGGTCCTATTCGAGTGCTGCTGGCTGAATCAATAGGAATGCCCGTTCAGTCGTTCAGGTCATTAAGGATCGACCCTGCCTCGCTTTCATGTGTTGATTATGGAAGCAAACAAAATAACTTGCTTCTCTTGAACTATGTGGAACAGAGTCGCTTGCCTG
>JALTMR010000329.1 GCA_027001525.1 Gammaproteobacteria bacterium | reverse complement strand
CGTCTGTTTTCAAAAAACAAAAAGGGCAGCCGGAAAGTCACAACGAAGAGACTAATACTGTTTGGCGCGGGGGCAATGACAACGCAGCCAGATAGGCATCTGCGCTGGCTTCAATTTCGTAAGGCTTAGCGGCCTCTTGCAGAGTCTCTACCGGCAAGGGGTTATCCAGCGTTTCAATCATGGCATCAGCCATCGACCTGTCATCCCCCATATCTACCAGCGTGCCGTACTTTCCAGCATCAAGAATCTCCCTCGGCCCGCTGGGGCAATCGGTAGAGACCACAGGCGTCCCCAGTGCCAGCGCCTCGATCAATACAAACCCAAGCCCTTCCCACAGGGAAGTAAAGGCAAACAATGCGGCATGCTGCATGTAGGCGTAGGGGTTGGGCTGAAAACCAACCAGATCGACGTCACTGGCGACCCCCATTTCAGTGGCCAGCGCCAATAACTCGTCGCGCTGTCGCCCCTTGCCCAGAATCACCAAACGCGCCTGGCGCTGTGCCCGCAAGCGGGCAAAAGCGCGGATCAGGGTCGAAAAATCCTTGCGCATACCCAGCTCCCCCACACCCAAAATCACCGGCGGCTCACCTGGCTTAAACCAGGGATGGTCAGGACGGGGCTGGCGGCGTAAAAAACAGTCCTGATGAACGACGGGGCTCGGCACCACGTTGATGCGCTCGCGCGCCAGCCCCGTGTAGTTTGCCATGTCATCGGCCACCCCTTCGGAGGTGACGATGACGTTATCCGCATACGAATACAGCTTGCCCATGGAGTTGCGCTGAAGCCAGCGCTCGAAGGCCCCCCGCGTCGCCAGATCAATAGAAATCGTAGTGCCGGAACTCAGTACCAGCCGTGTATCAACTCGTGCCAAAAAAGCTGCCAGCAATGCAGTACGATTCACTCGATCCTTGTCTGACAACATGACGCCGGGGCGCTCGCGGCGCAAATACCTCACCAACGCTGGCAAACTGGGGTAAACGTGGCGAGAGCCCAGATCGATGATGCGCACCCCGTCAGGCACCTCATCCAGGGTGGGGCCGTGGCGACGGACATGGAGAAGATCGATCTCATAACCCCGTTGTGCCAGCGCCGGAATCAGGTTTTTCATCGCCCGATCCACCCCGCTGTGGCCTGAAGTGGCAAAAAAACAGGCTATTCTATTTTCTGACGCTGACGCCACGAACGACTCCCGCGAGATCTAACACTCGACTTTCTATCTGCCCAAAAAGACCTGGATTGTAACATCAAGCCCCGCCAAATACCGCGCCAACCACACACCCCGCGACTGACTTCGGGCCTCACAGCGCTTATAATCCCCCAACATCAACCAACCTTCGCCAATGGCTTTGATTCTGCGGGTGCCAGCGTCGACACTCGGGTCAATGCAAGAGAAGAAACACCACCATATGAACCGCCCATTGCAGACGGCACTCGCATACTCAATCACGGTTATCACAAGCAAAACTCACAATGAGTGAAACAAAAAACAGTCATATGCAGGCAAGTGACATGATAAAACGATGGACTCGAAGTAACTATCTGTGGGTAATTTTGCTCCTTTGCTTCACCGGGTTCGCCTTTGGTGAACTGTACAGAAACATCTATGCACTGATAGGCATATCCGGGCTGTATTTACTGATAAAACACAGAAAATCACTCGCCGTTGACCCCCGAATGCGGTATTTCGCCCTCTTGTTTATGTGCCTGTGGCTGCCCATGCTCATCGCTCTTGTTGATGCTGAATATCTCCAGCGCTCTTTGGGGACAACCCTGCGGTTTTTGGTCTATTTCCTTGCCGCAGCAGCCATCATCAGGTTGACGCTGACGCAGCAAATTGCCCACCAACTTCTCTTCGGCACCTATGCCGTGATGCTGTTTATGTCCCTCGATGGGATACTGCAGTGGTTAACTGGCACCGACATCCTCGGCTACCCGCTATACAACGGGCACCGGGTCGTTGGGCTGTTCTACCCAGAGCCCTCTTTTACTCTGTTTTTAGCTATTTTCTCGCCGCTATTTTTCGAGGCCGTTCGAAAAATACAACACCAATACCGCTGGGCCTGGCTGACCCTCATTCCTTTCGTCACCGCCATCATATTGGGAGGAAGCCGAACGGCCTGGATGCTGTTCATCATCGCAGTTCTCTACTACGGCGTGTTTTACCTCCATACACAGAAGGAGGTTCGGTGGAAGCAACTACTCTCCAAAGGGGCGGCGGTATTACTGCTTGTGGGCATTGCAATGGCACAATCAAGCTGGATACAAGAGCGCGCCGCAGTAGTCAGCCAACTGTTCTCAGGTGACTACAACGCAGCCAACATCGCCACGTCCAACCGGCTGCCGCTGTGGGAGACGGCAGTCACAATGGCCAAAGACAACTGGCTCAACGGCGTTGGCCCTCGCGCCTATTCAGCATCTTACGAAAAATATGCACCGGCGGGAGATTTCTGGCTTGACCACAAAGTCCGTCAACCACACATGCTCATTTTGGAGATTGCCACCGACACGGGGTTGATCGGCATCATCGGCTATTTCCTTTTTTTAGGGGTACTGTTTCGAAGGCTATGGACGCTGTCCGGCAGCCACCACACCGATGCGGTACCGTGGGGAATCTGTGCAGCAGTTGCTGCCTTTCCACTGAGTGCGGCCATGCCACTGTATGGATTTTTCTATGCGCAACTGGTCTGGCTGCCGCTCACCATTTTCGTCGCATTGCAGTGGCCAAAACCGCCCCGAAACGATAGCAAGGTATCGCTAAACAACTCATGACTCCCTTGCTGACAGAGGCTCTCTAAGTGAGCACACCCAAAAAACTCGCAGTCTTTATCTCCTTCTCTGGCGAAGGGGGCGTTGAGCGCATGGTCTCGACGCTGATTCAAGCGTTTACCGAACGCCAGTATGAGGTGGATCTGTTGTTAATCAAGGCTCGTGGCGGCCACCTTCAGGCGCTGCCGGAAGCGGTAAACAAAATCAAGTTGGGCAGCGACCACAGCTGGCTGACACTCTGGCCATTAATTAAATACCTGCGCAAAGAGAAACCCACCGCTCTCCTGGCCGTCAAACACCGGGCCATCATGGTCGCACTCATCGCCCGTCGTCTCGCCGGGGTGGAGACGCGGATTGTTGGCCGCCTCGGCACCAACGTATCTACCGCACTCAAGGGAAAGGGGCGATTCAGAACGTGGTTGTGGCACCGCAGCATGCAGTCGGTCTACCCGATGGCTGACCTGCTGATACCGGTCTCCAATGGGGTAGCGGATGATATTGAGGCGATCAGCCGTATTGATCGCGGCAAGTTGCGGGTCATTCGCAACCCCGTAGTCACTCCCCAGACGCACCAGTTAGCCGAAGCACCCCTGACACACCCCTGGTTTGAGGGCGGCCAACCGCCAGTCATTCTTGGTGCCGGCCGCTTCACACGCCAAAAAGACTTCCCCACCCTCATCAGAGCCTTTGCCCTGTTGCGGCGAAAGCAGGTATGCCGCCTGGTGATTCTGGGCAAAGGAGGGGATCAAGCGAGCTGCCGTGAACTGGCGCAAGCGCTTGGCGTGGCGGACGATGTCGATTTTCCGGGCTTTGACGCCAACCCGTTTCGCTACATGCGTCGCGCCTCGCTCTTTGTTCTCTCCTCCGCTTGGGAGGGCTCGCCCAATGTACTGGCGGAAGCACTGGCGGTTGGCACGCCGGTCGTGGCCACCCACTGCCCCAGCGGCCCTTTCGAGATTCTGCAAAATGGCAAATTTGGCCCACTGGTGCCGGTGGGTGATGAGCAGGCCATGGCTGCAGCCATGGGGGAGACTCTGGCCAATCCACTCCCGGCAGACACACTCCGCCAAGCGGTGGCAGAATATAGCGCTGAGCGCAGCGCCAAGCGCTACCTCCAGGCGCTCCACATCGAAT
>JALTMR010000328.1 GCA_027001525.1 Gammaproteobacteria bacterium | reverse complement strand
CTTTTACATAGCGAGCGGGATCGGCCTCGAATTTGTGCAAACACGTCTCACTGCAAAATTGGTATTTCCTGCCCTGATGTTCGGCAGCATATTTGGAATCTTCTGCCACACGCATTCCACATACCGGATCACTGTTCATCGCCATCCCCTTCCCACTTGGTTTTCCAGCCTGCCCCCTCACCTGGAGGGGGCGCTATTTATTTCCCGGAGCTCTAATTCCCCGGGTTCTAACGGAGTTCCAACAGGGTGCTAACCCCGCCTACTTCCCCATCTTCATGTTCTGCTGCTGGTTCATGTGCTCCATCATCTGGCCCATCATGCCCTGCATCATCTCCATACGCTGCCCCATCTTGCCGTGGCAATCTTTCATTTTTTCGCCATCCATCATGCCTTGATGATTGCCCTGCATTCCGCCCATGTTTCCCATCCCGCCAGCTTTGCCGGCAGACATCATGTTCATGCCTTCGCGCATAGCCTGCATGTGCTGTTGCATCAGTTTCTGCTGCTCTGCTTTATCTTTTGTCGCGTGGATCTTTTTCATGATCGCCTGCATACGCGCCATGTGATCATGCATCTTCTCCATATCCATCATCCCCATGCCATTCGACGACATGGGGCCCCCGGATGCGCCTTCGCGGTGGTGACTGCCTTCAGCAAACAGCGGTGTGGACAGGGTCATTACAACCACCACCGTGGCGGTCAATAATTTTGCTTTCATTGCCTCTCTCCTTGGTTGATTAACTCACTACAGCGTCTCTTGCTCTATGGATTCAATCAGGTAGCAAATCGCATCGCCGTCGGGTTCACCGTCGGGCATCGCCTGCCAGGTATGCAGCGCCTGATCCATGCGCTGTTGCAGACGATTCATTTCGGCTAATTTAATTCTGTTTTTCTCGATTCGCCGCTGAATCATTTTCCTGACCGAAGGACAGGGGGAGTGCCCTCTATTGCTATGGTCGATAATCGCCTTGATATCTTTCAGGGAAAACCCAAGCTCTTTTGCCCGACGAATAAACTGCACTTTTTTCACGTCGATTTCGCTAAACAACTTGTAGCCGTTTTCAGGATTTCGTGACGGCGTTAACAAGCCAATGCGCACGTAGTGCCGAATGGCATCTGGCGTAGTCTGCGCTACTTTCGATAGATCACTTACTTTGAACATACTCTTTCCCCCTTTCTTTACTGCCTGACCACCTGAGTGTAACTACTGGGTGCTACACACAGGTCAAGCACCTGTTTCTGACTATTCAATACACTTGCTAATGCGAGTGGTCGTGGCCATCACCCGCGTCCATCTCCATATCATCCATACCGCTAAAATCCATTGCCTCTTCGCCTGGGGCCTCCTGGCCGGAAGCGGGTGCTTCCTCGCCATGGGCGTGGCCCCCGCCACCATCACCGTGGGAGTGGTTGTGTCCGTCACCTTCAGACTTTGGCAGCGACATCACACCCAAACCAAAACGGTAAACCGCTTCGCCGCCGTGCCAGGCCGTCGAGGCGAGCACGCCGCCACTAATGACCATGCAGATAACAAATACCTTCCCCAGTTTCTGCTGCCTGCGTATCCGAACAATGGACCAGGCCGCCAGCGGCAGAAACAACGTGAGCGTGGCAATGGCCCAGTTACGATGCTCCGTCATCGCTTCGTGTGATGGCGCATCGTGAGCAACGGTGTTGTAGGCATCAAGCCCGGTAAGTCCCGTGACAATGGCCGCCAGGGCACCAAACCAGAGTGACCAGCGAGCAACGATCAGCCACTGTTCGCGCAGCGGTGATTTGACCCATGGCGTCACCACAAACAGCCCCACCGACAGCGATAACAACGCCACGGTGAAGTGGACAAAGATGGGGTGCCAATTAGGAATAATTTCGATCATATGTTGCTCCCTACAGGTTGATTCTTACGCCAGTACTTTCTGGCTGACGATGCGCACAACGCGCTATGCACCCGGTGGCGGTTTGTTACAACACGCCGCTGGCGATGCGGCCAGGTTATCCAGTTCGATCTCTTCGCTGTCGTACACCCAGCCCCGGCGCAGTCGCTCCAGCCAACCGCCGCCCAGTTGAATACCCACCTCGGACAAGGCTTCTTCAATCTGTTTTTTGGTGATCTGCAACAGATCGTAGATGACGTAAACCTTCTCCCCCTCCACCACGACCTCCTTGATGCCCATCATCTGCGTCAGGTAGGAGATGATGAGTGCCGCCACCTCTTCGTCTATCGCCTCACTCAAGCGCATCACCCGCCGTTTGATGACCTCCTCCCGGGCACCGCTGCTATACAGCTTTGGCCGCGCCAGGAATGTCTGCCGACACTGCGATGAACAGAAGTGGAAATAGAGTTTGTGATACGCCACCGAGGGCACACTCAGATCCACCGTCATGCCGCACACCGGGCAAAGATCATCCTTGTTCATCGGCACTCTCCTTTTGCTTCGCCGCCATCCCGGGCTGGGGTGCAATGGCGCAAAAGCCTTGCGGCTTGACGCCCAGCGCCGCATTGAACTTGCTCGACATGTTCTGAAAACCAATCAGGCCGGTGAGTTCGATGATGGCGTCGTCATCAAAGTGGCGACGCAGTTGTTCAAACAGTGCTGCTGTTGGCTGCTGGTCGCTGTATGTCACGGCGTCGGCATAGGCCAATGCCGCTCGCTCCCTGTCGCTGTACAACTCGTTACTGGCGTAGTGGGCCAGCGCCGTTAACTTCTCATCACTGATACCGCGTTTGAGCGCTGTGGCCGAGTTGATATCGACGCAAAACGGGCACCAGTTGATTTGTGACACCCGCACCGTCACCAACGTGCGCAGCGCGGGTTCCAGCGGCGAGGATCGACGATCAAAGGCACCGTAGAGTGACGCCAGAGTGGCAAACACCTTGGGGGATCGACCCCATAGTCGAGCGGGTTCCAGCACGGCACCGTACTTGCGTTTCTGGTTCCAGAAAAACAGCCGCACATACCAGGGAAAGCGATGATCCCTGGGTGTCTCGATTATCGACATGACTACGCCCTCGCCTTGGTTTAGCTGCCCGTATCAGGGGTAGTAAACGCCGCCTTTGTGTTTCTTGCCGTCAGCGGTTTTAAACAAGATCATCAGCTGATGCTTGCCGGGGTGGCCGAGGTCATAACCGGCCATCAGCCAGTCACCCATCTTCATGGTCTTTTTGCTTTCGGCTTTGCCATTGGGGTGTTTGACCCGGGTGTTCATGGCGATGTTTTTAACGGTTTTGCCATCCTTCTCCACCTTGATCATAAAATCATGGCTGCCCCCCATCGCTTTGCCGGGCTTGGCTTTCATGACGTGAAAAGTTACGTCATAACCATCGATCACTTTTTTCTTGAGAAACATTTTTCCCATGCCGCCGTCGTGGTCAGCGTGGCCCGCTTCCGAGCCGTGGTGGTCATGGCCATCGCCGTGTGACTCGTGCTTCATGCCCGACTGATGGTGGTGGTCATCATCACCGTGGCCATCGTGGCCGTGATCACCCGATGCCCACAGCGGCCCGGCAGTGGCCAACATGGCGGCAAAGGTAATGGCGGATAGTGGTTTTACTGCGTTTTTCATTGATTGCTCCTCAGGTTGAAAAACTAAAAATTAAGATGTTTTCTGTTTGAATCGCTCTTGCAGTTGCAGGATCACGCCGTAGATCACCGGCAGAACCAACAGGCAGAGAAACGTCACGGTGACCATGCCGCCCACCATGGGGGCGGCGATACGTTGCATCACTTCCGAGCCCGTGCCGGTGCTCCACATAATGGGTAGCAGGCCGGCAATAATGGCGACCGCCGTCATGGCGATGGGGCGCACACGTTCTGACGTTCCCTTGTGCACCGCCGTCATGATCTCTTGGCCGTTCAGGCACTCCCCTTTTTCCTTGCGACGCCGGGCCACTTCCTGGTCGATAAA
>JALTMR010000327.1:1600-3922 GCA_027001525.1 Gammaproteobacteria bacterium | reverse complement strand
TCGGCTACACCGTGCTCCACACCAGCACCAAGATTGAGAAAGAGTTGGCCCGACTGAAACAGCAGCTGGCCAACCACAGCAGCGTCTTTGTGGGGGAGTCCGGGGTGGGGAAATCCTCCCTCATCAACACCCTCCTGCCACAGGCCGCCATCCGAACCGGCGAAATATCTGCCCACTCCGGCAAGGGCAAACACACCACCACCACCACCGTGCTCTACCACCTGCCCTGCGGCGGTGACCTGATCGACTCCCCCGGCGTACGCGAGTTCGGCCTGGTGATCACAGCACAGTCGGAGATCGCCCACGGCTTCAAAGAGTTCCGCCGCTACCTCGGCCAGTGCAGGTTCAACAACTGCACTCACCTGCACGAACCCAGCTGCGCGATTATCAAAGCCGTTGAGGCTGGTGAAATCCAGACCGCCCGCTACCAGAGCTACCAGCGGATGATGATGCCTAAGGCGGATTAACAGAAACAGCGCCATCCGCCCCCTCATGCGATACAATAGCGGGCTGCCCTTCACGTTTTAGTATTTAAAAGTATTCGCATGGATCTACGCATAGAAAACCTCAACATCTATTCAGAAACCGAAATTGTTCATCCGGACCAGATCAAAGCTGAATACCCATTAACTCAAAAAGCGGTCGAGACCATCATGCATGGGCAGCGAACCGTCAAAAACATTCTCGATGGCAGCGATCCGCGCCGCTTTGTCGTCGTCGGCCCCTGCTCCATTCACGACATCAAGGCCGCTCATGAATATGCCACCAGGCTCAAGCAACTGGCCGAGGAAGTAAAAGAGACGCTGTTTCTCGTCATGCGCGTTTACTTTGAAAAACCACGCACCAGCGTCGGCTGGCAGGGCCTGATTGCCGACCCCGACCTGGATGGCAGCTACAACATCGAAAAGGGTATCCGCTGCGCCCGTCAGCTGCTGCTGGACATCGCCGAACTGGGGTTACCCACCGCCGGTGAAGCGCTGGACCTGGTCACGCCGCAATACATCCAGGACCTCTTCTCATGGACAGCAATCGGCGCGCGAACCACCGAGTCGCAGACGCACCGTAAAATGGCCAGTGGTTTTTCCTCCGCCGTCGGCTTTAAAAATGGCACCAATGGTGACTTCAACGTCGCCACCAACGCCATTCTCGCCGCCTCGCATGAAAACAACTTCGTCAGCATCAATCCCGCTGGCCGCGTCGCCATCGTCCGCACCAAAGGCAATCCGCACTGCCACATCGTCCTGCGCGGCGGCCACACCGGCCCCAACTACGATGCCAGCCACGTTGCCCACTGCGAAAAACAGCTCAAACACGCCGGTCTGCCCACCAACATCATGATCGACTGCAGCCACGCCAACTCACACAAACAGCCCGAAAACCAACGGGCCGTCATCCACGACATCGCCCAGCAGATTGAGGCCGGCAACCACTCCATCAAAAGCATCATGGTGGAAAGCAACCTCAATGCAGGCAACCAGTGCATCCCCGATAATCTGGACGACCTGGCCTACGGCGTATCGGTAACCGATGGGTGTATCGACTGGGAGTCAACAGCAGGGGCATTGCGGGAGCTGCACGCCAGACTCATGCGCGTCCGCTGACAACGGACGCTCCCGGCGCGTTTATTTCAGACACAAAAAAGCCAGCACAAGTGCTGGCTTTTAAAATTGGCGGTGGAAAGGCAACTCAAACCGGATGGTGCTGACTATCCGCAACTCTACTTCGGTTGATTCCTACTGCTGGCACCCTCCAGCCGCCGATGCTAGCCATGGCTTGAATACGGAAACCCTGCGCGCTCGCCAGCAATATCCAGCACCACGATTCATTGTTCCCTTCCTGTGACTTGACAGCTAATCCGATGCCGTCTCTCCAACGCCGGCAGGATCACCGCAGGTCGTACCAGACCCCGCGACCACTGCCGTGTTGATTCAAAGTGCCACGCTCGACCAGCGTTCGGAAATGCTGCTTCAGCGTATTGCGACTGGCGCCCGTCAGCTTGATGACTTCGCTCATCGTGACACGGCCATGCTCACGGGCGAACTCGACAATCTGCAGTGACAGCTCCGGCAGTGCCGCCATCACAATCTTCTCCCGCTCGACCTTCTTCTCGAGGCGTGCGACCTGCTCTGTCAGAGATCGGAGGAAGAACACCAGCCACGGCTGCCAGTCCGGCACCTCGGTACGGATCGTTCCCTGCGTCTGGCGAAGCGCCAAGTAGTAGGCCTCCTTGCTCTGCTCGATCACGCTTTCCAGCGAACTGTATGGCACATAGGCGTAGCCCGCCTGCAGGAGCAGGAGCGTGGTCAGTACGCGGGACAGCCG
>JALTMR010000327.1:0-1590 GCA_027001525.1 Gammaproteobacteria bacterium | reverse complement strand
GTCCTGGAAAGGGTGAATCTCCAGAAATACCACGATGCAGATGGCGATGATCAGCAGCGGATGCAGTTGACCGGCTTCACGCTCCTGGTTCACCCAGTCCACCAGCTCCGTCATCAAGCGGGGCGTGTCGAACGGTGTGGCCGTCTGAAACACGATGCCGATCTGGGCGCCGCTCTCATCGAAAGCAGCGACACTGTTCGAGTGGGTCTTGTAGTTACCGCGATGCCGTGTGTCTTTCTCGCTGTAGCGCAGCAGCATCTGATGCAACTGCTTGATGTGGTTCTCGGTAAACGGGATGTCCTGCCAGGACGAAAACACCTGATCCATCACCTCGGCATAGCCGGCCACCTCCTGCTCGTCGCGGGTGTCGAAAGACTTGATCTCCAGGTTGGACAGCAGCCGTTCCACCTCGCGGTCGGACAGCTTGCTACCCTCGATCCGGGTGGAGGAACCGATGCTCTCAATGGTCGCCACGCGCCGCAGGGCCGCCAGGCGATCGGGCGCAAGCGTACCCAGAGCGCGCCAGGCGCCCTTGAATTCTTCGATTCTGGCAATGATGCTCAGGATTTCCGGGGTGATCTGGATAGTGTCGGTTCTTAGCATGAACCAATAATACACCCATTTACACCCATTTTCGACATGCCTCCATTATTTCACCCATTTACACCCATTCCTGGCGATGCCCCGCTCCAACTGACTATCCGTGGCCATCCAGTACCAAATACCCGTCAACCGGACTATTCAACTTGATAACTGGGGGAGAGGAAGCGTTGATATGCAGGACGCATGAATGCCGCGAAGCCCAGGGATGGGCGAGAGCGGCCATGGCGAAAACAACGCAACGGAGCGAAACCATGAACCATCCAAAATTCACATGTAACCACATCAATCAGAAACAACTCGCTAACCGCTGGGATCTTTCCGAGCGGACTCTGGAACGTTGGCGTGCCATTGGCTGGGGGCCGCTCTTCCTTAAAATCGGTGGTCGCGTGGTTTACCGGGCGGAAGACATCCTGGCCTACGAGGAGCAGCACCTGGCCGATTCGACCCAATCGAGGGTGTGCAACAGATAGACTCAGACGAAGGTCTGGAATCGATCAAATCGCCTGCCGCAATATCTTCCATGCGACATCCCAGGCGATCCGCTCCTGCTCCAGACGGACATTCTGCCCCCAGGCATTGCGTTTGATGGCCTGATACACCGCCTGCTCGGAATCCGTCAGCAAGGGCAATGTTTCCGCAGCATGCTGGTCCTTCTCTTCAACCCATAAATCCTGATGGCTTCGGAGAGTCGCATCGTCCATCAATACGGATTTCAGCTCAGGGAGATAGCTTCTTGCACGATTGAGAATCGCAAATCCATGCGTGTCCAAATCCCCCCAGTAGACGCAGTGGGCCCTGGCGACCCAGGGCAGACGACCCAGCACGTCGACCCCGTAACCCAGCTGCATGATGACAACCGACTCCGGCAGATCATCGAAGGCGAGACCGGTTTGCAGGTTCTCGACAATGAAGACGTTGCTAACAGGGAGATCGAGCTCAGCCAACTGTTCCCAGGGTGCTGACAGGTCGCTTAAGCCCCCAACCCGT
>JALTMR010000326.1 GCA_027001525.1 Gammaproteobacteria bacterium | reverse complement strand
TGCTGGATTCGGAGATGTTTGAACACGCTGAATTGATGGCTGAGTCACTTTCGCGCCACGGCTTGCTCGATGATGATGAAATCCGTTATGCCATTGCTTACGCGGCATTCAAAGCAGGGCACTTTGGCGCCGCCAACGATCACCTGGATGCAATCACCAAACCCTCGCTTTTTAGAAAAGCCACCGTGTTGCGTAAAGCGATGACGGTATGTGGTGATGACGCATGGCGTTGTCTCTAAGCCCCCCATTTGTCTGGGCACTTACTCATCTGGTTAATAAAATGAAGTACCTGAATCAAGCTGTATTGTGGTTGTTTGCCGCTTTTTTTTCAGCGTCTGTTTATGCTGCCCCCGCTGCGCTGCATCTCTATGTTTTTCTGGAAGGAAAGCCACTGGAAAATGTGATCGTTAAACACGATAGAAAAAGCCTTGGCGTGACCGATAAAAATGGTGCTGCGCATCTGGATGTTCCCGCTGGCGATTATCAGCTTGATCTGGTCTACGAAGGGCAGTCGCTCAAGACGGTGCCAATGGCATTGCACAGCGGTGGTAGCACGCAGTTGATTTTGTCCATCCCTGAAAAAGGGGCGCTCCCCGATCTCGACATCGAAAGCTCTCAAGGTAATCTTCATCTTGCGGGCGGTGATGAGTCTCTCGCCGCTCAGGCGAACGCGACCATTAGCGGGTTTGTTTTCAGTCTGGAAGGGAGTAAACCCATCCCCAACGCGCGCGTTTTTATTTCCGGTGTTCATCAGGATGTCCGTACCGATGATGACGGCCGTTTTAGTCTCGCTGTGCCAGCGGGTGAGTACTCTCTCTCCGTCGTTCACTCTGAATACAGCACGCAAACGCTGTCTGGTCTGAACGTTGAAAAAGGGGGGGAGTTAAAAACAGAGCTGGAGCTGACGCCCTCGGGCTTGCAGCTGGAGGAGTTTGTGGTTTCTGCCCCGGCCCTTGAAGGGGGTGTGCTGGCGCTGGCCGATGAACAGAAGGAGACGGCCAATGTGGTGGAGGTGATGAGTGCGGATCAGATGTCCAATGCTGGCGACAGCACCGCTGCCGGGGCTCTGAAACGTGTGACGGGACTGACCGTGGTGGATGGCAAATACATCTATGTACGGGGCATGGGTGAGCGTTACTCGTCGGTTAACTTGAGTGGTGCTTCTCTGCCCAGTCCCAACCCCTATCGTCGAGCGGTGGAGCTGGATCTGTTTCCCACCAACGTGCTGGGCAGTGTGATTGTTCAGAAAACGTACTCCCCCGACATGCCGGGGGAATTTGGTGGCGGCGCGGTGGAGCTTCGTACCGTGACGTTGGCAGAAGAGCGTTTTACCAAAGTGTCTGTCTCGCTCGGTGGCAACATGCTCACCACCTTGCAGGATGGGCGCACGTACGAAGGTGGAGCATACGATTTTATCGGCTTCGATGACGGCTCGCGCCAGATGCCCTCAACGCTCTCATCGCTGACCGATGGCGGCCGTACCAGCATGAATGACCTTACGCCGCAGGAGCAGGAGTTGGCCGGTGAGTCGTTAGTCAACAATTACGCCACGCAGCCCGTGACTTTGCCGCCCGATGTCGGCTTCAAGTACAGCACCAGTGATCGGTGGGAGGGCTACGACAGTGAGGATTGGGGTTGGGGTTATCTCTTCTCGCTCAAATACAACAACAAGTGGTCTCAGCGTAACGAGCAGGCGTGGGACTATTCACTGGCCGGTGATGGCCGAGGCACGTTGATCTCTGAGGATGAGTACCAGCGCGACAAGACCGAAAACGAAGTGGAACTGGGTGCGGTGTTGCATCTGGGCTACGAAGTGGGGGATGCCCACCGCTTTGGCTCCACCACGATGTTGTCACGCCGTACCGTAAACTCGGTGCAGTATGAACAGGCCTATTTGGCAGAGAACGAGTTGTACGTGCGCGACACCCGTCTTGATTGGGAGGAGCGCCAGCTTTTTACTCAGCAGCTGAATGGCAAGCATAATTTTGAGGGGCTTCATGATCTGCTATTTGAGTGGCAGGCCACCTATGCCATGGCAGATCTTTACGCCCCCGATCGGCGTAAATACCGTTACGAGTTACAGCGGGGTAATGAGGATGACCCTGCTGACGACTACTGGGCGTTCTCACGGTTTGGTGAGTCGAATCAGCGTTTCTTCGATGAAATGACGGAGGAGAATGTCAGCGTCGGTCTCGATTTTTCCTTACCGCTCTATGATCTTCTATCGAACAATACGGTGCTGAAGTTTGGTCTGTTTGTGGAGCAAAAAGAGCGTGAGGCCAGTTCCACCAGTTTTCGTTTTATCAACAACGTCTTCGGCACCAACAGTGTCGTGACCCCTCAGGAGTTGATCTCGGATTCGCCAGAGCAGGTGCTGACGCCAGATAATATTGATCCGGCAGGCTACAAGCTGGTGACCACCACGCAACCTTCCGATGCCTTTCGTGCAAAGCAGACCGTCATCGCTCAATACCTCATGGGGCATTTTGATTACGATCACTTTAAATTGATGGCTGGGGCCCGGCTGGAAAACTATTCGCCAGAGTCTGAAACATTTGATCGAGCCAACCCCACCAGTTCTGTACCCAGCACCGCACCCGATACATCGTCAGTGTTGCCTGCGGCCTCGTTGACCTGGTTGTTAAGTGACAAGCAGCAGCTGCGCTGGGCGGCATCAAAGACGGTCAATCGGCCGGAGTTGAAAGAGATATCTGATGCCCGTTGGCTCAATCGGGAAACGAACGATTACTACAGGGGAAATGTCGATCTGACCGAGGCGACGATCTTTCACCTCGACATGCGCTGGGAATATTACATGACCCGGTTTGAGTCCGTCTCCACTGCACTGTTTTACAAGAAGTTTGATAGCCCCATTGAAGAGATCACTCGTCTGGGTGGTGGCAATGAAATAACCTTTATGAATGTGGAGAGTGCCACCAACTACGGTGTGGAGATTCAGGGGCGCAGCTGGTTATCTCGTTTCTTCGGTCGTAGTTTCTCTCGTTACTACCTTGAATCCAACGTGTCTCTGGTTGATTCCAGTGTGTCGTTGGGCAGTGCAGGGCAGCAGATGACCTCCAAAGAACGTCCGCTGCAAGGACAGTCCCCCTGGGTCGTGAATATGACACTCGGCTACGAAAACCTTGTGGCCATGAGCAAGGCCTCACTGCTGTTCAATATGGCGGGCGAGCGCATTAAAAAAGTAGAGACCCAGGGGATTCCCGATGTCTACGAACAGCCCGTCCCCCTCGTTGATTTTGTCTACAGCAAAACATTCTACGAGGGCGATAGGGGCGACAAGTTGAAGCTAAAAGTAAGACTAAAAAACCTGCTCGACCCGGAGTTCAAAACCACCAAAGGCGATGAGGTGGAGAAGGTCTATCGTAAAGGACGTAGCATTAAAGCAACGTTGGAGTACAAGTTTGCGTCTTAAGGGCACCTCTGATAATTCTGGGTGTGGCTGATTTGGTGTTTAAGGTGCGACTTCATTAATCAATCGAGGTGTCCTTAACTTTATGGCGCTTCGTTGGTTCGTTTTTATCGCCGGCCAGGGAGAGTGTCTGCCAGCCAGCCTGTTTTCTATTTTTTAATCCATCGCGATTTCATAAACATGTCACACAACGGACAAATTAGTTAAACATTGCGTTGTTACTTTGTTCCAGAACGATTGTTTATCAACCTGGAGTGACGATGATGTTTGAGAAGAAGTTTTTGGCGGTATTGGTGTCTGCCAGTATTGCTGGTTTGTCTGGTTGCGGTGGCGGTTCAGACAGTAGTTCGCCTACCACGACGCCCCCCTCTACGGGTTCTGCTTTGAACGACCCCTATTTGGTCTCTGATTGGTTCGCGGCGGGCAATAATAATCGCAGCGGCGTTTCACCTCAGTTGGCCAGCAATGGTCTGCCAACGGCCAGCTCTCCTGACCTTCAGGGTGC
>JALTMR010000325.1 GCA_027001525.1 Gammaproteobacteria bacterium | reverse complement strand
GAACGTGATCGAGGCGGCACTGGAGAACAACGTCGAAAAAGTCATTGCCCTCTCGACGGACAAGGCTGCGAACCCGGTCAATCTCTACGGGGCCACCAAGCTGGCGTCCGACAAGCTCTTTGTTTCGGCCAATAATATTGTCGGTAGCCGGCGCTCGAAATTTTCGGTGGTGCGCTACGGTAATGTGGTGGGTTCGAGAGGCTCGGTCGTGCCGCTGTTTAAAAAGCTGCTGGCGGAAGGGGCGGTGGAGCTGCCCATTACGGATGAGCGCATGACCCGGTTCTGGATCACGCTTCAGCAGGGGGTGGAGTTTGTGATGCAGAACTTTCGCCGCATGCAGGGTGGAGAGATTTTTGTTCCAAAAATACCTTCTGTGCGTATTGTGGATCTGGCGCAATCGCTTGCGCCGGGGGTGCCTCACAAAATAATCGGCATCAGGGCGGGTGAGAAACTGCATGAAGTAATGTGCCCTCAAGATGATTCCCATCTGACGCTTGAGTTTGATGATCACTACGTGATTCAGCCCAGCATTCAAATGTTTCGCAGTGTTCACTACGATGAAAACCTGCTGGCGGAAAAAGGCAAACCGGTGCCGCAGCAATTTCTCTATAACTCCGGTAACAACCCCCATTTTCTCACCATCGAAGAACTCAAGGACTTGCACTAAGTGATGATCCCTTACGCTCGCCAGTCCATCTCAGCAGAGGATATCGAGGCGGTGGTCGACGTGTTGAAGTCTGACTGGTTGACCCAGGGCCCCACCGTTGAGCGGTTTGAAGCGGCGGTCTCCTCCTTCTGCGGTGCTCAATACGGTGTGGCGGTGTGCAGTGGCACGGCAGCGCTTCATGCCGCCATGTTCGCCATCGGGGTGGGGGCAGGGGATGAGGTGATCGTGCCGGCCATGACGTTTGTGGCCACGGCCAATGGCGTGCTCTACCAGGGGGGGAGGCCGGTGTTTGCCGATGTGAACAGCGATGATCTCTTGCTTGATGTGACGCAGATCGACGCTCTGATTACCCCGAACACGAAAGCGATTATTGCAGTGGATTATGCCGGCCAGCCTTGCGATTACGTCGCCTTGTCTGCGTTGGCAAAAAAACATGGCCTCGTTCTGGTTGCCGATGCCAGTCACAGTCTGGGTGCCTCAGCGGGTGAGGGGGGCAGGGTGGGGGCGTTGGCGGACCTGACCGTCTTCAGCTTTCATCCGGTCAAGCCAATGACCACCGGTGAGGGCGGCATGGTGGTGACGGACAATGCCGATTACGTCGCCAGGCTCAAGCGCTTTCGTAATCACGGCATTGATCGTGACAGTCGTGACAGGCAGCAAAGCGGGCAGTTTCAGTACGCCATGGTGGATCTGGGGTTTAACTATCGCATCAGCGACATTCATTGCGCGCTGGGCCTGAGCCAGTTGCCGCGTCTGGGCGCATGGATTGTGCGGCGCAATGAAATTGCCCGCCGCTATGACGACGGTTTTGCCGAGCTCCCCGGCATCACACCGCTGACTAAACAAGCCGGGCTGGTTCACGGCTATCACCTCTACGTGGTTCGAGTGGCGCAGGCGTCGGCCGGAGTGAATCGTGATCAGCTTTTTCAGCTGCTTCGCCAGCGCGGTATTGGCGTCAACGTTCACTACTATCCGGTGCACCTGCAGCCCTATTACCGTTCTGCGTTGGGGACGGCGGCGGGGTTGTGCCCCCGTGCCGAGTCTGCCAGCGAAGAGATTCTATCGTTGCCTCTCTACCCCGATATGAGTGACGCCGAGGTGGATGAGGTGATCGCGTCAGTGAAAGATTGCGTTGCCGACAAAGGAGTGGTTCATGGCAAAGTTTGTTGCTGAGGTCTCCAGTAATCACCACGGGGATCTGGCGCGTTGCAAAGCGTTTATTGATGTCTCTGCCCGGATCGGCTGTGACGCCGTCAAGTTTCAGCTGTTTAAAACAGAGGAGCTGTTTGCGCCGGCCGTGTTGGCGGTCAGTGAAAAGCACCGCGAGCGCAAGGCGTGGGAGCTGCCGCTGGCGTTTCTTCCCGAATTGGCAGCCCATTGTCAGCTGCGGGGCATCGCGTTTGGCTGCACCCCTTTTTATCTCGACGCCGTTGACGAACTGCGGTCCTACGTCGACTTCTACAAGATTGCGTCCTACGAACTGCTCTGGTCCGAGCTGCTGGTTGCCTGCGCCAAAACAGCCAAGCCCGTCATGATCTCCACCGGAATGGCGGAGCTGAGTGAGGTGCGCGCTGCCGTCGAGACGCTGGAGCAGGCCGGTTGTGTGGATCTGACGGTGTTGCACTGCGTGTCGGGTTATCCCTCCCCGGCCGCGCACTGTAATTTGGCGGCCATCGATACCCTGAGAGCGCAGTGTGCTTACCCGGTGGGCTGGTCGGACCACAGTGTCGACCCGGCGGTGGTGAATCGTGCCGTATTGCGTTGGGGCGCAGAGGTGGTGGAGTTTCATCTTGATCTGGATACGCAGGGCGAGGAGTACGGCGGTGGCCACTGCTGGTTGCCGGATGAAATTGGTGCGGTTATTGCCTCACTGAAGGCCGGGGCGCTTGCCGATGGTGATGGCGTCAAAAAGCCAACGGCGGTGGAGATTAATGACCGCCCCTGGCGCGCTGATCCGCACGATGGACTAAGGCCAATGCGGTCGATTCGTGATCAGTGGGTGGCGGAGAAGATGAAGTCTCAATAGCTGGCCGGATTCGATTACACAGAGGTGGTGAATGATAAAAAACTGGGGGGATCATTCGGGGCGGTGTCTGGTGGAACAAGAGGGCATCTCCGTGATTGAGTGCGAGCGGTGCCGCTTCAAACACATCATCCCCCTTCCCGAAGAGGCGGAAAAACGGGAATTTTACGAGCAGACGTTCTATAGCGAATACAGCGAAGACTACATCGCCAAGCACGCCCGGGATGCAGACTGGTGGCTGATCGAACACAATGAGAAGTACGATAAATATGAAGCGCTGCTGGGGCATCAAGCCCCCTACCGTCTGCTGGATATAGGCTCCGGGCCAGGCTACTTTCTCAAGGCGGGCAACGACCGGGGCTGGTTGACCAGGGGCATCGAACCGGGTGAAGCAGCGTGGCGTTACAGCACCTCCCACCTTGGCCTGGATGTTGCCCACGACTATTTTACCGCAGCCAACTTTTCAACCTTTGGCACCTTCGATGTGGTTCACATGAACAACGTGCTTGAACACATCGTCGATGTCACCGCCACCATTGAGCAGATAGGCCACATTACCCGCGAAGGCGGTTTAATCGCCATCACGGTCCCCAACGACTTCAACCCCCTGCAAACCATTGCCGCAGAGACAACGGGCAAGGGGCCCTGGTGGGTTGTGCCGGAGCAGCATATCAACTACTTCAATCTCCAGTCGCTCCAGAGCTTGTTGAGGCGCAGCGGCTTCGAGCCGGTCTACCACACCACCAGTTTTCCTCTGGAGATGTTTCTTTTGATGGGGGATGACTACATTGGCGACAACACGCTGGGCCGGGCTTTTCATCAGCGCCGAAAGAGATTTGAAATGGTGTTGGATCGCCACGGCAAGAACGAACTGAAACGGGCTGTTTACGATGCATTTTCAGCGCTCGGTATTGGCCGGCAAGTGACCGTGCTGGGTCGAAAAAACGCTTAAGAGTGAGCAGGGATTGATGGCGCAAGGGAAAGAGAGTTTTTGTTGCCCGGTGTGCGATGCAGCGCAATACCGGGTGTTGATGGATAAACAGGTGGCTCACCCGCTCTGGTGGCTGGATGACTACCCCGAATTGCTTCAGCTCAGGTACGTGCTCTGTGAAGCGTGCGGCTATATCTGTTTAAGGCCGCATCTCAGCGCGCAGCAGTACGATGCCATCTATCGTCACTCACCGGGGCTGGACAGGGAGACCATCAAGGAGACGCGCCAGTCTACGCTACGGCAGCGCAAGGCATTTATA
>JALTMR010000324.1 GCA_027001525.1 Gammaproteobacteria bacterium | reverse complement strand
GGCGAATCGGCTGCGCAAAAACCTGAAAGAGTTGAGTAAATGGGCACGCCGCGAAGCGGTGCATTGCTACCGTCTTTACGATGCCGACCTGCCTGAATATGCCCTGGCGGTGGATATCTATGACGGCGACAAGCGATGGGTGCATGTGCAGGAGTACCAGGCTCCGAAAAGTGTGGATGAGCGCAAAGCGAGAAAGCGGTTACGCGAAGCTTTGGCGGTGATTCCCACCGTGTTGGAGATTCCCCAGGACCAGCTCTTTTTCAAGGTGCGTAAAAAGCAGAAGGGCAGTGCACAGTATGAAAAGCTCTCCGAGGAGAATCGATTCCACCAGGTGGAGGAGAACGGCTGCAAATTCTGGGTGAACTTTGAGGATTATCTCGACACCGGCCTGTTTCTCGATCACCGAAAAACCCGTGCCCATGTGGCAAAACTGGCTAAGGGGAAGCGCTTTCTGAATCTGTTTGCCTATACCGGCACAGTGACAGTTTATGCGGCCCTGGCGGGGGCTGAATCGACCATTACTGTCGATATGTCCAAGACCTACCTGGACTGGGGCAAGCGCAATCTTCAGCTCAACGGCATCGCCGCCAACAAGCATACCTACGTGCAGGCGGACTGCTTGCAGTGGCTGGAGGAGCAGGCCAAGGCGCAGGGGGCGTGGCAGCAACGGTTTGGGGTGATCTTTCTCGACCCGCCCACCTTCTCCACCTCCAAGCGGATGAAGGAGAGCTTCGACGTCCAGCGCGATCACGCCCGGCTGATTGAGCAGGCCGTCACCCTGCTGGAGAAAAACGGTGTGCTGGTTTTCTCCAATAACAATAAAAAGTTCCGCATGGATCAGTCCGTGCTGGATGCCTTCGATGTCAAGAACATCACTCGCAAGACCATTCCCAAAGATTTTGCCCGTCATGCCAGCATCCACAACTGCTGGGAAATCCGGCGCAGGTAGTTCCCGTTCCCTGCGCTCGTCAGTCCACTGTCGGGGTGGCGGGTGTTCTCTCTTTTTGTGCGTTTTGCGTCTATAACTTTTAGGTGCATTTATCCCCTGATAAACGCGAATTTAAGAACTTTTCGCAGCAGACGATAAAAGCCCTGTGACGCGAATTGTTTTCGTGTTTGGAATCATGTGGTTGGCGTGACTACCCCGGCCGGATGAACGCTTGGAGAGAATGGATGCGCTTTAGGACAGTACTGGCAATCGGATTGTGTTTTGTGCTCGGCATGGCTCAGGCGGCCCAGGAGCCGCCCCCGGTAAGTGATGTTCGGGTGCTGATCGACATGTCGGGTAGCATGAAAAAGAATGACCCTGACAACCTTCGTATCCCCGCCCTTCGCCTGTTAACCCAGCTCATGCCCAAAGGCAGCCGCAGCGGTGTCTGGACGTTTGGCCAATACGTCAACATGCTGGTGCCCAGAGCCGAGGTCGATGCCAAGTGGAAGGCGCAGGCCTATGACGCCGCTGCCGAAATCAACTCGCTGGGCATGTTCACCAATATTGGCGATGCGTTGAAGAAGGCAACCTGGGACTGGAAAAGGCCTGCCGCCGAGGTGGAACGCAGTGTGGTTCTGTTAACCGATGGCCTGGTGGATGTCTCCAAAGACCCCAAAAAGAACCAGGCAGCCCGTAGAGAAATTCTGGAGAAAATACTGCCGCGCCTGAAACAGGCCGGGGTGGTGGTGAACACCATTGCCCTTTCGGATGAGGCGGACAAGGCTTTTCTCCAACAGCTCTCCGCCAGCACCGGCGGCTGGCATCAGGACGTGCATAGCGCTGAACAGTTGGAGCGCACCTTTTTGCGTATGTTTGAAAAATCGGTGCCCACCGAAACATTACCCCTGGTGGGAAACAAGGTGCGGGTGGACTCCAGTGTGCGGGAGCTGACCCTGCTGGTGTTTCGGGGCGAGCACGGCAAAAAGACCAGCATCACCCTGCCCAGTGGCACGCAAATCAGCTATGAGCAGAGCCCCAAAAATGTCCGCTGGAAGCGCGAAGCACGCTACGATCTGGTCACCGTCGTGCGCCCGCCCGCCGGGGAGTGGACTATCGACGCCGAGCTCGACCCCGATAACCGTGTCATGGTGGTGACCAACATGCGAGTCAAGGCGACCAAGCTGCCCAACGCCTTGCTGGCGGGAGATGAGCTGCCTTACTACGTCTCTCTGATTCAGGACGGCAAGGTCATCGACAACGCCCTGTTTCTTGATCTGGTGAACATCAACCTTGAGCGTTACCACGACGGCGAGATGCAGCGTCATCTGGCCATTGTTGATGATGGACAGGGCGTGGATGAGCGCCAGCATGATGGCAAGTTCAGCGCCAAGGTCTACGTTGATGTTCCGGCCGGGGATTACGAATACCACCTGACAATTGATGGCGGCACCTTCCAGCGTGCCGGGCGGCAGTTGGTGCGGGTCGTGGACGGCCCTGTGGCGGTGTCCGCCAGAAAAGTCAGCGGTGGCAATCCGGCGCACTATGCGCTCAACATTGTTCCCTACGCCGACATTATCGACCCCGACACGCTCAAAATCGACGCCGTGGTGGTCAAGGCCGGTGTAGGCGAGCTGGCGGTGGATATCCCTCGCGTCGGCCCCACCGAATGGCGCCTGGATATGAACATCAAAGAGGGCGACCAGTTTGAAGTCAAAGTCGCCATCAGTGCCCAAAAACCCGACGGTGAGGTCATCAATAAAGATATGGGTTCATACGCCATGGGAGAGGGTATCGCGGGCGAGCGTGTCGCTCTGCCGCCAGCACCCGAAGTGGTCGATCCGGAGCCGCAGCATGATACTGCACCCGTGCACGACGCTCCCGTAGTGCATGAGCCAGCGCCGGACCATCACGACGCCGCCGACGAACCGGGGCATGGGGCTGCGTCAGACCACGGCCCGGCCCATCCCGAGCCCGCACACCACGAAGCGCAGCCTGAGGAACCACCAGCGGCACCAGACCATGAGGCCGTAAACGAAGAGACGCCTGTGGATCACGCGACCAAGGAAGAAGAACACCAGGCGGCTGAGGACCAGGCCGCTGCGGAGGTCGTGGAAGAGGAGCCGGACTGGCTCATGACCATTTTGAAGGTGCTGGGGTTGAATGCGCTGTTAATCGGGGGCGGGGTGTTTGTCTGGTGGAAGTGGTTTCGTACACCTAAAGAGGCCCCTGAAGATGGGGAAGACGACGGCGACAAAGAAGTGAAAGAGGAAAAGAAGGAGAAGGGCGATGATTAGTATCGACCCCACCTACCTCATCATTATGGGCGAGGTGATTGTTGCGCTGTTGGTGTTGGTGATTGCCTTTTCCGTCTTCGCCTTAAAGGGGCGTTCGCGTGATCGTGCTGCCGTCAGCGAGCTGAGAGGCCGGCTCAAGAAAAACGAGGACACGCGCAAAGATCTGTATGAGTCGATCTTTGTCAGCGACGATGAGGCTAACATGACGGAAGAGGAGTGTGCCGCGCAAAAAAAGCTGGCTCACGGCCTGGTGGAGAAAGAGAACGAATTCTATGCTCGCCTGATCGATATGTACGTCAAGCGTGACAGCTCGGTGATGCGCAGTTTTGACAAGATGCTTCACAGCTACACCTCCTCCTACCTGGACCTGTTGTCCAGCCTTTCGAAAAAGGCGGATGAACAGGCCGGCCTGAGTGAGGAGACACTGGCTCAGCTGGAGCAGATGGCGAAAGATGGTGAGCGCCTGACAAAAGAGATGGGTGTGTTACGGGCGGAAAATGACCGCCTTGCTGCCGAACTGAAAGCCGCTTACGACGAGATCGAACAGGCGATGAAAGAGTACAGCCTGGCATTTCGAGCCGATAGCGCCAAGACCTCCGGCACCAAGACCTCAGCAGCCCCCTCGCCAGCGGCAGCAAAGCCCGCAGCCGAGCCTGAGCCTGAATCCCGCGAGAAAACACCAAAAAAAGGGGCCGCTGCAGTAGCCGCAGCGGCTGTCGCCCCTGCCGCTATGCCGGAGCCAGAGCCAGAACCAGAACCAGAACCAGAGCCAGAGCCAGAGCCAGAGCCAGAGCCAGAGCCAGAACC
>JALTMR010000323.1 GCA_027001525.1 Gammaproteobacteria bacterium | reverse complement strand
GCTGTTGTCCATAACGGTATTATCGAAAATCACGAGTTGCTCAGAAAACAGCAGACCGAAAACGGCCATGCCTTCACCTCCGAGACCGATACAGAGGTGATCGTGCATCAGGTCTACGATCATTTGCAAGCAGGTAAAAACCTATTCGATGCCGTGCGGGCAACGGTGGATGATCTCGAAGGGGCTTACGCGCTGGGCGTGATCAGCAACGCGGAAGAGGGTCGTATCATTACCACCCGGCGCGGGAGTCCGCTGGTGATCGGCATCGGTTTTGGCGAACACTACATCGCTTCGGATGTGGCTGCGCTGTTGCCTGTGACACAAAAGTTTATCTTCCTCGAAGAGGGGGATATCGCCGATATCACCAAAGATACGCTGACCATTTATAACGAATCCGGTGATGTGGTGGAGCGGCCGGTTAGAGTGAGCGAGATTAGCGCTGACGCGGTAGAGCGAGGAAAATATCGCCACTACATGCAGAAGGAGATCTTTGAACAACCGCGCGCCGTAGCGGAAACGCTGGAAGGGCGCTTGAGTGGCGACACTGTGCTTGAGGGTGCCTTTGGCCACAATGCTGGTGAGGTATTCGATCAGGTGCAAGGCGTCCATATTATTGCCTGCGGCACCAGTTATCATGCCGGGTTGGTGGCAAAATACTGGTTGGAGTCAATTGCCGGCATTCCCTGCAGCGTTGAGGTGGCATCCGAGTTTCGTTATCGGCATCCGGTGGCGCGCCGCAACTCTTTGATCGTTGCTATCTCCCAGTCGGGTGAAACGGCGGACACCCTGGCTGCCTTGCAGGAGGCGAAAAAACTCGGCTATGGCCACTCCCTGGCCATTTGCAATGTTCCCGAAAGCTCGATGGTCCGTGAGGCCGATTTAAGTTTGATGACCCACGCCGGACCGGAGATTGGCGTCGCCTCTACCAAAGCCTTTACCACGCAGCTTGTCTCACTCATGTTGCTGGTGATTGTGCTGGGCCGGCGCCACGGTGTCTCCGCTCAAACCGAAGTGGATCTTGTGGGCCAGTTAAGAAGTTTGCCGGGGAAAATAGAAGAGGCGCTGAAGCTGGATGCCAAGATCGAGAAGCTGGCGGAGTTTTTTGCCAATATCAACAACGCACTTTTCCTGGGTCGCGGGGCGCAGTATCCCGTGGCGATGGAGGGGGCATTGAAGCTGAAGGAGATCTCCTATATCCACGCCGAGGCCTACCCTGCCGGCGAATTAAAGCATGGTCCGCTCGCTTTGGTGGATGAGAATATGCCAATTATTGCCGTGGCACCGAACAACGAACTGCTGGAAAAGCTGAAATCCAACTTGCAGGAAGTACAGGCTCGCGGTGGTGAGTTGATCGTATTTGCTGACGAAGGGTCGGAGATGGAGGCCGCCGATCATGTTCAGGTGATGCAGGTAGCCGCTACGGAAGACCCCATCGCACCGATTATCTACACCATTCCACTGCAGCTGCTCTCCTATCATGTGGCGGTATTGAAAGGCACAGATGTGGATCAGCCCAGAAACCTGGCCAAGTCAGTCACCGTGGAGTAGTTGGACCGGCGATGGCCCAAACAGCCTGCCTGCCCACGTCAGCGTGGGTGGGCTTTTTTGTGTAAATTTGATTGACACTGGCGAGAGTGCTATCATCGCCCCACATTTCTTTGCGGTATGGGTAGTTCAGGGATGATCGCACTATTTATACCAGCCAATTCGATTGTGAAACCCTATTTGTTTGCCTCTTCAAGTTGCTCTGTGTTGCAGAGTGCCCTGTATTCTATTGCTGGAATCTCGCATTTCTTCAACGTGCTTTCTACATTACCGGCGTTGAGTGCGGTCGTGCGTCCTTCTTTCATACTTGAAACAACTCATAGCGGTCTCTGTCATTGTCACGGGCGGGGAATGTGCCACTTTATTTGTCACCGAACACACTGGGGGGAGTGCAATGAGTAAAACTCGTATTTTTTTCTGTAAGCCACAAAATGCCTACATGAGTCTCGCTAACTGTAGCGAGCTGAGAGAGCGGCCCGTTGGCAAAGCTTCCGCAGGTTCACAGCCTCGTCTGCTGGCATGTGAGCGTTGTGAGATGTACAAGTTTGTCGACAAGGCAAAAGTGCCTACGGTCAGCCTTAATGAATATGTAGAGGGCACAAAGCCCGAGGCATTGCCGGCCTAACGGTCCAAACAGTTTGATTCTGGCGGCTTGGGGCATCGGTTAAGCCATACCGTGTTCCAGGCCGTATTTTACTCCTGCCGTCGTTCGTTGCGTAATGGGCTATAATCCCCGCCCTTGTTATTTTTCACCGTTTGTCACCATTCAGCTCGTTTGAGAGTTGTTTTTGTGTCTGGTCGCTAGAGGTACAGCCCATGGGCCAAATGAACCCCCGCCAACGTCAGGCAGTGCGCCATCTCGATGGACCGTTGTTGGTGCTGGCCGGTGCGGGTAGTGGAAAGACGCGGGTCATTACCCAGAAAATCGCCTACCTGATTCAAGAGTGCGGCATCTCGCCCAAACACATCGCCGCCGTCACCTTTACGAATAAAGCCGCGCGCGAAATGAAAGAGCGTGTGGGTCAGCTGCTTAAAGGTCGGGAGTCTCACGGGCTTAAAGTCTCCACCTTTCACACCATGGGATTGAATATTATCCGCTCCGAACTGAAGGTGCTGGGCTACAAAAGCGGTTTTACTATTTTCGACGCTCAGGATGGTGCAACCCTCATCAAGGAGTTACTGCGCCGGGATTATGGTGATGATGGCGGCATCGTCGAACAGGCCCAGTGGCAGATATCCAAATGGAAAAGCGGACTGATCGGCCCAGAAGAAGCCCAGGTGGCTGCGGCCGATGACGCTACTCTCAATGCCATCGCCCAGCTCTACAGCCAATATCAGCGTGCCCTGAAAGCCTACAATGCCGTTGACTTTGATGACCTGATTCTCCTCCCTACCCGCCTGTTTCAGGACAATGCAGAGGCACGGGAAAAATGGCAGAACCGCATCCGCTACCTGCTGGTGGATGAGTACCAGGACACCAACTCCAGCCAATACCAGCTCATCAAATTGCTCGCAGGAGCGCGAGGGGCTTTTACCGTGGTGGGCGATGATGACCAGTCCATCTACGCCTGGCGTGGTGCGGAGCCGGAAAATCTGCTTCATCTGAAAACTGACTACCCGAACCTTGAAGTGGTGAAGCTGGAACAGAACTACCGATCCACCGGCCGTATTCTCAAAGTGGCCAATGAGTTGATCCAGAATAACGCCCACATCTTTGAAAAGACACTCTGGAGCGACCTCGGCTTTGGTGATCCCATTCGCGTGATTCGGGTAAAAAATGAAGAACACGAGGCGCAGCAGGTCATCTCCGAAATAATCAGCCACAAATTTCAGAATCGGACCGACTATCGCGACTACGCCATCCTCTACCGTGGCAACCACCAGTCGCGTTTGCTGGAAAAGGCCTTGCGTGAACAGCGCGTGCCCTACCACCTCAGTGGGGGGACCTCCTTCTTCTCCCACACCGAGGTGAAAGACATCATGGCCTACCTGCGCCTGCTGGTGAACCCGGATGACGACGCTGCCTTTCTGCGTATCGTCAACACACCGAGGCGCGAGATTGGCCCCACCACCCTGGAAAAACTGGGTAACTACGCTGCCACAAGAGAGAGCACCCTCTTTGCCGCCTGTTTTGAGCTGGGGCTGGCGCAGCACATCTCCGAGCGAGCCCTGTCACGCCTGCAGCGCTTCAGCGAATGGTTAGTGGACATCAGCGACCGGGCCAAGCGCAGCGACCCCATCGACGTCCTGAACGACATGATCCGCGAAATCAACTACGAGGCCTGGCTTGACGACAGCAGCAAAGACCTCAAACAGGCAGAAAAGCGCATGGCCAACGTTCACGAGATGGTTGCCTGGATGAAGCGCCTGGCGGAACAGGATGACACCAAAAACAGCCTCGATGATTTAGTCAGCCACATGTCCCTCATGGACATGCTCGACAGGCAAGAGCAAGAGAGCGACAGTGATGCCGTACGCCTCATGACC
>JALTMR010000322.1:3645-4035 GCA_027001525.1 Gammaproteobacteria bacterium | reverse complement strand
TGACGATGTAACGGATAAAATACAGCAGCTCATTGAGCTGAATGAAAGCGAGTCAACGCGGTTTGTTCGACAGGTTTTGCACGGTCGCATGTGCACTCGTCATTTATTGATTGAAGGAGCGTGATGGCGAGCAAATGGTGAGTAGGTGTGCTTTGATACAACAATGACATCAATCTGCGTTCTACTCACGTTCCGCAAAAGGGACAACCGGAGACCATAGCGACAATATGAACATCGAATTTAAAAAGAAAATTCTCTTAAAAACAATGTGTAGTGTGGTTTCAGATGGTCTGAAAAATGAAAAAATGGTGCCGAGGAGAGGACTTGAACCTCCACGGGGTTACCCCCACTAGCACCTGAAGCTAGCGTGTCTACCAATTTCACCACCTC
>JALTMR010000322.1:0-3635 GCA_027001525.1 Gammaproteobacteria bacterium | reverse complement strand
TCGGCATGAGATGTGATGGAGGCGCATTTTACAGATCGTGAAAATGTTGTCAATATCCGTTTTCGGATAATTATCGATTAACTTGCTAGAATTGCTTATTACTTTGCTAAAACATCTCAAAAGAAGGCTATACAAATTTATGGCGAAACGCCGTTCAAAAACTGATCCCTATGCTGATAGGGAAGCGCAAAAATATCAGAACCCGATTCCCAGTCGGGAGCTCATCATGGAACTATTGGGGGAGCAGGATGGGCCGATGAAGCTACCGCAAATTGCGGAGATGCTGAATCTGTCTGAGGAGGAAGATCTGGAGGCGTTGCGTCGCCGTATGCGAGCGATGGAGCGGGACGGGCAGGTGGTGCGCAATCGTCGTGATGGTTATGGCTTGGCGAGCAAGATGGATCTTAAATGTGGCCGGGTCATTGCGCACCCCGATGGTTTTGGGTTCATGGTACCTGATGATGGCGGAGATGATCTTTTTATGTCCGCCCGGCAGATGCGCACGTTGCTCAATGGTGACCGGATCGTTGCGCGGGTCACGGGGATGGATCGCCGGGGCCGTCTTGAAGGGGCGGTGGTTGAGGTTCTGGAACGCGCAAATAAGGAAGTGGTTGGGCGCTTCCATCTGGAGCATGGTGTTGGCTTTGTGGCGCCGGACAACAAACGTTTGACCCAGGATGTCCTTGTGCCACCTGAGTGCCGGGCCGGGGCGACGGATGGCCAGATTGTGGTGGTTGAAATTATTGAACAACCCAGCAGCCGCTCCCAGCCTATCGGGAAGGTGGTAAAGGTGCTGGGAGATCATATGGCCGCTGGCATGGAGATAGATATTGCCATCCGTGCCCACGAGCTACCGCAAGAGTGGCCGCAAACCGTCGAGGACGAAATCAAAGGCCTGAGTGCTGAGGTGCTCGAAGAAGATAAGGTCGGGCGTGAGGATATTCGCCATTTGCCCCTGGTAACCATCGATGGGGAAGATGCCCGCGATTTTGACGATGCTGTCTACTGTGAACCCCATGGTAAAGGTTGGCGTTTACTGGTGGCCATTGCTGATGTGTCCCACTATGTGCAGGTGGCTTCCGCGCTGGATGCAGAGGGGCGAAATCGTGGTAACTCCGTCTATTTTCCCGGACGTGTGATTCCGATGTTGCCTGAGGTGCTCTCCAACGGATTGTGTTCGATCAATCCCGGTGTAGATCGTCTCTGCATGGTGTGTGAAATGTTTATTACGCCTCAAGGCGGGGTGCGCAAGCATCGGTTCTTTGAAGGGGTTATGCGCTCCCATGCACGTTTAACTTATACCGAAATGGCTGCGATGGTAGTGGACGGTGACGAAGTGCTTCGCAAGGAGCATGCAGGCATTGTCTCTGATCTCGATAACCTTTACACATTGTATAAGTTGTTTCGTGCCCGTCGCGACAAGCGTGGTGCGATCGATTTCGAGACGACAGAAACCCGCATCCTGTTTGGCAAAGATCGAAAGATCGAGCGCATTGTGCCTACCACCCGTAACGACGCACATAAAATCATCGAAGAGTTCATGATTATTGCTAACGTCTGCGCGGCTGAATTTTTGCTTGAACATGAAATACCTGCGCTTTATCGCATTCACGATACGCCCTCATCAGAGAAGCTGACTAACCTGAAGGAGTTTCTGGGTGAGCTGGGCTTAAAACTCAATATAAGGGGGGAGCCCAAGCCTGCTCACTACGCTAAATTGTTGCAGGCGGTGGAGGGGCGGCCTGATGCGCGCCTGATCCAGACAGTGTTGTTGCGGAGCATGAATCAGGCGGTTTACAGTCCGGACAATATTGGTCACTTCGGTCTGGCCTTCGACTCTTACGCACACTTCACTTCGCCCATTCGTCGTTATCCTGACCTTCTGGTGCATCGGGCAATTCGCTATCTCGTGCGGGGGGGAGACGTTAAGAAATTTAATTACAGTACGGCTGATATGTTGGCGTTTGGTGAGCACTGCTCAATGACGGAGCGGCGTGCTGATGAAGCTACTCGTGACGCGACAGATTGGCTCAAATGCGAATATATGCTGGACCGGGTGGGGGAAGAGTTTGATGGCATCATCACTTCGGCCACGAGCTTTGGTATTTTTGTTGAACTGGATGATATTTACGTTGAAGGCCTGGTTCATATCACCTCTTTTGATAAGGACTACTACCATTTCGATCCGGCCAAGCATCGTCTTGTGGGTGAGCGAAGCAACAAAGTGTATCGGTTGGCGGACAAGGTGAGGGTGAGGGTTGCACGCGTGGACCTTGAGCGTAAACGCATCGATTTTGAACTGGCAGGCAGTGATGAAGGCGAGAAGTCTTCCGCGCCGGAGTCAGAGCGTCATGCGAGCAAGAAATCAAAAAACACTAAAAAACGTCGGCGTCCCCGTAATCGCTCCAAGTCAGCTAAAAAGGGGAGCGATACTGCTGGCGCTTCTGCTCCGGCGTCTGACGAGGCGGCGGCCCCTGTCGCTGCCAAGAAGAAAAAGCGCAGCCGGAGACGGCGTAAGTAATGTCGAATATTATCTACGGCATTCACGCGGTTACAGCGGCGATGAAACAGCCTCGTAAGTTGAGCGAGGTGTTGGTGGCGGACGGGCACCGCCCCAACCCGCGTGTGGCCACTTTGTTGGCAAAATCAAAAGATAACCATATCAGGGTGGTGCGGGTGCCTGTGGATGAGCTGGATCGCTTGTCTGGAGGAGAGCGCCACCAGGGCGTGGTGGCGCGGTTAAAGGAGAAGGCAGTGACCGCTGCGCCGAATGTCGATTTTGTTTCGCTTATCCAGCAACTGGATCGCCCGGCCTTTTTGTTGATTCTCGATGGGGTGCAAGATCCGCACAATTTGGGTGCGTGCTTGCGCTCGGCGGATGCGGCCGGGGTGGATGCGGTGATCGTTCCCAAAGATAAGGCAGCAGGGCTGACGCCTGTGGTGCGTAAGGTTGCTTGCGGTGCGGCTGAGAGCATTCCGTTCTATCAGGTCACTAACCTGGCTCGTACCCTGCGCGAATTGCAGGAGCTGGGGGTCTGGCTCGTGGGTGCGGCGGGGGAGGCGGATACCACGGTGTATCAGGCCGACCTCAAGGGCTCTCTGGCGATTGTCATGGGAGCGGAGGAGAAGGGCTTGCGCCGCCTGACGCGTGAGCACTGTGATTCGCTGATAAAAATCCCCATGGCCGGGACGGTTGAGAGTCTGAACGTTTCGGTGGCCACGGGCATTTGTCTGTTTGAAGCGGTGAGGCAGCGCCAGGGCTAGCCCTGCCTCGGCGGTCCATTGCTTATCTGTTGTAATTCCTATAGAATCGCGCGCTCTCGCCGCCCTGGTTTGACTGGGGAGGGCGAGTCTCCTTGTCTTACCGCATGGGGCGGAAGACTGTTTAATCCGTAAGGAGTGTCCTTAATGAGACATTACGAAGTTGTATTTCTGGTTCATCCAGATCAAAGCGAACAAGTGCCTGCGATGGTTGAGCGTTACCGTTCTATCGTCGAGGCTGATGAAGGTACCGTACACCGGTTTGAAGACTGGGGTCGCCGTCAACTTGCTTATCCTATCGCCAAGGCCCATAAGGCTCATTACGTGCTGATGAACATTGAGTGTTCTCAGGCCGCTATCGATGAGCTGGAGAG
>JALTMR010000321.1 GCA_027001525.1 Gammaproteobacteria bacterium | reverse complement strand
CTCAGCGCCAAGAGGGAACTCGAGAACAACGGTCACTTGACTCGGGCCCGAGACATTTAAAGGAAGGTTATCGACCGAAAAAGTCAAACCACCGACCGGATAGGTGTAATCGATCCCACCAGTCACGGCCTCGAGAAAAGTCGGACTCAGCACCGTGATGCCATCCACATTGCTTCCACCCGCACCAGGTACGACCTCCAACGACACCGATGTCGATGCCTGCTGAGTCTGATCGATAAGTACCCGTACCTGTGCAGTGTTGGAACAAAGACCCCACTGGTCACAGGCCCGGTAGGTAAACATATCTGCACTGACAGGGTTTTCTACATCCGGACGATAGATGAAAGACCCGGCCGGAGTAGTATCATCTCTAACCAAAATTCCCATGCCATACCCCGAAGCATTGGGAAAACCAACCTGATCAATAATTTGAAAGGACAGCCGATCATCGTTGGGGTCCGAGGCATTGAGAACGCCTACATAAGATCCGCCGCTGGCAAGAGAAATCACCATATCCAACGCCACCGGGGGCAAATTGTCGGCCGGCTCCTCTGCTGGCGGAGGGGGAGGGGCGATACCGCTGTCGCCCTCCAGCTCAAAGGCACCGATATCACAACCGGTCACGGGGCGCACATAACCCCGCTGGTCCACCCGGCCAATATCGGCGCAGACGCCATCATCGCCACTATCGATGGCCGGGCTGTCAGCCGCCAGTCCGTGAGTCGGCGTCGGCCCGCCATTTTCCTGCAACGGCAACAGGCCTGTTGCCCCCACATTGGAAAGGTCGCCATTGGCCGCCAGACCACAAGAGCCATCGCTGTCCAGGTTAAAGCCGTTGGAGATCGCCTCGCCACCGTCGCTTACGTAACAGTCATCGCCGTAATTATCCGACAACAACGTGTTGCTCATGGTGATTTTACCCAGGTTATTGAGGAAGATACCGCCGCCCGCTGGATGGGTAATATTCTGGTCGTTACTCACCGCGCTGGCCCGATTGTAGGCAATAGTCACGTTTGAGAGCCTGATGGACTGAAACCAGTTAAAACCACCGCTGTTACTGCCACCACTGACATAGATCGCGCCACCAAAGCGGGTGGCGACATTGTTGCTGAAGGTAGAGTTGATAATATTGACGTCACCCACGGCGTAGTAGATCGCACCACCATCCCGAAACGCCTTGTTGCCATCGAAGGTACTGCCCTCGATCTGCACCTTGGCGTTAAAGATCGCCAGCCCACCCCCAACAATGGTGGAAGGAAAACCGGGAGCGGTATTGTTGCTGATCACCGAGTCGATGATGCGCAGCTCGCCCTCCTGGACAAAAATCCCGGAACCAAACCCGCGTGCCTTGTTGGCATCAATGGTAGTGTTTTCGATGGTGGCCGCGCCAAACATAACGTGCAGCGCCCCGCCATCACCCTGAACACCGTTATCGACAATCACGCTATTGCGCACGATCAGGCTGCCCTGCACCCGTACCGCACCGCCATTGATGCTCTCGACGGCGGTGTAATCCCCCCCTGGCGTAGTGCCGTTCCAGATCTCGTCAAGCAACTCGCCCCTGGTCAGCGTCACGCCATCAAGAGTCAGGTTGCCAGCGGAATAGACATCAAAGATGCGATCCCTGAGGTTGCCGTCAATGGTGGTCTGACTCGCCCCGGCCCCCGTAATGATAATGGCGGAGAGAATATCCAGGTCGCCACTGACGGCCTCCTCCTCACCTTTGCCCTCACGGGCCAGCACGTAATTTCCCGCCGGCAGCGTGATGGTATCCACCACATCCCCGTCCCACTTATTGGCCTCCATCACCGCTGCCCTCAAACTACAGGTACCAACGGAAGTCTGACACTGGCCATCACCCACCACCTGGTCGGGCAGGTCCGCGGTGGTATTGACCGTAAGATTCAGCGCGAAGGCGGTGCTGGTGGCGGACAACAACACGCCGGCACAGCTACCCAACAACCATTTTGAAGAATTCATCCAACCATCTCCTCTTTATCTATTCCCGCCTTCCATGACCACTCCCGGAAAATCACCCGCGGCGCACGCATCAACAGACCCCAGCATGTTATACGTTTGCCTATTTGTAAAACATTCTACATCAGTTTTTAGCAGAAACACTCAGGCAACGACATACGGTCAGATCCCCATTCCAGACGGAACCCCCCTCGATACATCAGCTAAACATCGACGCCCGCCTCCATCAGTTTAGCTATTTCTCCGGCAATACTACGCCAGCGTTCCCCGTGAAGACAGTACCGCACAATTTCCGTAGAATACGCCTCCTCTGAAACACCACATAAGGCCAACAGATGAAGATATTAGTGATCGGTAGCGGGGGGCGCGAACACGCTCTGGCATGGAAAGCAGCCCAGTCGTCCAGAATCGAGAAAGTTTTCGTTGCCCCCGGTAATGCCGGCACTGCCCGTGAAGCCAAGCTGGAGAATGTCGCCATCGGTGTCGAAGACATTGCGGCGCTGGTGGCATTCGCCCGGGACAACGCCATTCACCTGACCATCGTCGGCCCCGAAGCGCCGCTGGTTATCGGCCTGGTCGATGCCTTTAAAGCCGCCGGCCTGCGCTGCTTTGGCCCCACCCAGGGCGCGGCCCAGCTGGAAGGCTCCAAAGCCTTTACCAAAGATTTTCTCGCCCGCCACAACATCCCCACCGCAGACTACCAAAATTTCACCGATATTGACCCCGCACTGGCCTACATTCGGGAAAAAGGCGCGCCCATCGTCATCAAGGCCGACGGCCTGGCAGCCGGCAAAGGCGTAATCGTCGCCATGACGCTGGCGGAGGCAGAAGAGGCCGTGCGCGATATGCTGGCCGGCAACGCCTTTGGGGAAGCAGGCCATCGCGTCGTCATCGAAGAGTTTCTTGACGGCGAAGAGGCCAGTTTTATCTGCATGGTGGACGGCAGCCACATCCTGCCCATGGCCACCAGCCAGGACCACAAACGCGTGGGCGAAGGGGACACCGGCCCCAACACCGGCGGCATGGGGGCCTACTCCCCCGCGCCCGTGGTCACCGCCGCCGTCCACGACCGCATCATGAAAGCTGTCATTGAACCCACTGTCAGCGGCATGGCGAACGAAGGCAACCCCTACGTCGGTTTTCTCTACGCCGGCCTGATGATCAGCGCCGATGGCCAGCCCAAGGTAATCGAGTACAACTGCCGCTTTGGCGACCCGGAGACCCAGCCCATTCTGATGCGACTCAAATCTGACCTGGTGGATCTGTGCGACACCGCCCTCGACGGCAATCTCGATGAAGCCTCGGCCGAGTGGGACGAGCGGGCCGCGCTGGGCGTGGTACTGGCCGCCGGCGGCTACCCCGGCGACTACGCCAGGGGCGAAGTGATCCACGGCCTGGATAACGCCGACACGGAAGACAGCAAAATCTTTCACGCCGGCACCGCCGAAAAAGAGGGGCAGATCGTCACCGCCGGGGGCCGCGTTCTGTGCGCCGTTGGCCTCGGCCACAACGTCTCCGAAGCGCAGCGAAAAGCCTACGAACTGGCCACCAAAATCAGCTGGAATGGCATGTTCAGCCGCAGCGACATCGGCTATCGCGCCATTGCCCGTGAACAGCCAAAATAGTCCCGGCCTCACCACATGAGCCCTTGGCAGATTCGCCAGGCCGCCCGGGCGCTTCGCGCCGGCGGCGTCATTGTCTACCCGACGGAGACGGTCTACGGCCTGGGCTGTGATCCGCTCAACCGGGCCGCCATCGAGCGCCTGTTAAGCCTCAAGGGCCGCCCCGTGGAAAAGGGGCTGATTCTCATCGCCGCCCGATTAGACCAGCTCCGCCCCTACCTCAACATCGGTGATGCTGCCCTGCTGGAGAAACTGAGCCGCCCCGCGCCGCGCCCCCGCCCCACCGGCGCCCCGCGCCCCCAACGCGCCCCCGCCGCCCGTCCCCCCGCCCCGCCACCGACCGCGTCTCCTCTTCCGAGTCGGACTCGAGACTCGGCCCCGACGAGAGCGAGTCTGCGTCGTCGTCCGCGTCCGCGTCCGCGCCTCCACTGGAGGGGCT
>JALTMR010000320.1 GCA_027001525.1 Gammaproteobacteria bacterium | reverse complement strand
GGTCACTCGATACCCCACGCCAATGGAGTAACCCAGCCCCCTGGCCCGCTTAAAGCGCTGCTGCCAGAGGTAACCGCCTTCGAGATCAACGCCCGCGGTGAAGTAGGTAGGCAGACGTTCGATCCTATCCTCCCCGGTGGCAGTGAGCGCCTGAGTCTCTATCGCTGAAGACACATCAGCCCAACCCAGGCCGATATTGCCGCTACCCGCAAGGTAGAAACGGTGGTAGTCCGTTTCATAGCGCTTGGCGTAGGCCAGGGCGTCGTAACCGCCAACAAGGCGAATGGCCTGGAAGCCGAAGTCCGGATCAAAGCCGGAGTAGACGATCTGTTTGCTGGAATCGCTGAAACCTAGGGCACTGGGCATACGGTAGCGAATGTAGTCGGCCCCCACGAAAAAACCTCGTTCCTGCATCGACAGCACGGCGATACGCCGCAACTCGGTGGAAAAATTCTCGTAGGCAACCGCCGCACCGCGCTGGCGAATTTTGGCCACGCCGGTGGTGTCACTGATCTCGGCCTGTATCCGCAACACGGAGGAGGGCGACAGCAGGCCTTGAAAATCAATGGTTGAGAACAGATAGCTGGACGCCCCTTTTGACAGCGATTTCTGACCTGTTTGGGTTGCAGAATCCACCTCGTCGGCCACCAGTGACTCGGCCTGGTTTTGCAGGTAGTTGATGGTCAGCGAAGTACTCCCGATTCGCCCCTCCAGATTGATGCTGGTCAAGAGACTGTCAGAGATCAGGTAATCAACGTCGGTGTAGGTAACACCATCACTCTCGACGCTGGAATTCACCACCCAGGCGATGCGGCTGATGCCAGCCCCTACCATAAACGAGGCCTCTTTTTCGGTTTCAAGACCGCTACCTACGAGATGCTCCGGCAAGGCGGAACTCATCCGCGAGAAATCGCCCTCACTGAGCTGGAAAAAGTCCCGCCTGTCTGCCGAGGAATTCATTGCGCTGATGACAACCGTGTCGTTTGGACGGCGATAGATGTCGGGATCGAAACCGATGTTTCGATGTTCGGAGTTAAACAACCAGCCCCCCTCTTCCTCTCCGGTCACGGGGTTAAAGCGAAAACTGTAGAGGCCCTTGTTGTACTCGTTAATGTACCGATAGAGAACGATATAGTGAGCATCATCGCGCCACGGATAAACAGCGGCAATGCCCTTTCTGTCACCCGAAGCGGTCAGGGTTGGCCCCAGCGCCTGCCACTGCCCGCCATCGCTCCAGTAGAGGCGACCACTTTCGGCAACAGCCACGGCGGAAATCCGGCCATCGGTATTGGCCCCTATACTGGCGCTGTACAGTGGTTCGGGAGCTGCCAACGAGCTGACCTCCCCCTTTTTCCCCCGCGTAATAAAACCCTGTTCGGTAATGGCATGGAGCGCGCCCTTCGCCCCCACCTTCAGCGCCAGCGCTTTGCGCCAGGGCAGCTCGCCTATGCGCTGAAACCGGCCATCGCTGTCAATGAGCAAAGTCTCATCACACCAGTCTTTGCCACAGGGATACCCATGCGAGAGCAGCAGATACCCTATCTGCCGGTAACGCCCCTCCCCCAACGAAGTCAATGCGTGGTCGCCACCAAAACGTCTGATCTGTCTGCCAGACTGATTCACTACGCTGTACCAACACCCCTGCCCCCGGCTGCCACACTCCCGCTCAAACAGTACAGAGGGAATATTTTCCTGCGTCATATAGTCTGCGTAGCTCAACCCGCGCGAGCTTGAGGGAACAAAAGCCAGCTCCTGTGCAACAACAACCCCACTAAAAAGACCCACTAACGCCAATAACCAGACACGCAATTTCATCCTCCCCGATCTTGCAAGGGCACTTCTACTATTTGCGGTACCCGTAAGATCAATCAGTTATTCAAACAAATCGCCGACTAAAGCAAACCAGATGCAGAAACCGGCGACATGTTCTTAAATTTGCCTGTAAAATGCAAGCACGAAAAGTGGGGAATTAGAGCTTCGGCAATCAAAACCCACCGCCCCTGTTTAACTCACGGAGAGAGTATTGCCATGAAATATCTCAGCTTGATTATCGCTCTGGCGTTCGCCCCCCCGCTCGTCAGTGCAACGGACGACTTTGCCACATTCGAGAAGCAGATGCAGGAGCATGCGGGGCAGACGGAGGCACAGTTTCAAACGTTCCAGAAAAACATTAACCAGGAATACAAGGCGTATGAAAAACGTCTGAAACAGGCCTTCGAAACACTATGGAAAGCATCGGCCAAGGTCTGGGGCAAAGAGCAGGCCGTGATTCCCACCAGCAGTACTATGGTGAATTATTCCGATGACATGAGCCAGCGCAGCGTAGTGGATTTTGAGGCGGGAAAAGTTAACGTTGAGGTCGCCTTCGATCCCTCACAGGGAGAGACTGTCGATGATGCCAAAAAACGGCTCAAGAAACTGGTGGAAAAGACCCTGCTCGCCCCGCCTGATACCCGTCCCATCACAGAGATCGTAAAAAAACCGGAACCCTCTCGCCCGGATCGAACCAAAAAACCGGCCCTGGCTGGCCAGGTAAAGGGAAAAGATGGGCGCCCGGTGACACGATCCAACGTGGACAGATTTGCCGACAACATCATACAGCAGACAACAATATCGAATGTTAAAGGGGGGGATAAGATTAAACGCACCGTCATCAGCGTTGAAATCCCTCTCGTCCCCAATCACATCAAAAAACGCGCCTCGCAATACAAGGCAGACGTTGCCAAATTTGCCAAAAAATACGAGCTGCCCAAAGAGGTGGTGTATGCAGTAATGGAGACCGAGAGTTATTTCAACCCCACGGCAAAATCCAGTATACCGGCATTCGGGTTAATGCAACTGGTCCCCCGCTCTGGCGCTCGGGACGCCTACCGTTATGTGTACAAGAAAGACAAGGTTGTCTCGGAGAGATACCTCTACAACCCCAAACGCAACATCGAGCTGGGGGCGGCCTATCTAAAAAAAGTTTATGCTGACTACCTCCCGGGCATTAACAACCCGGAGTCGCGCATGTGGTGCACTATTGCGGCATACAACACCGGTGCGGGCAATGTCTACCGCACATTCGCCGGCAAATACAGCAAGGCCCGTCATGGCAGCCGCAAGGCCTGGAAAGCCCAGGCAAACAAAAAAATAAACAACATGAGCACTGAGCAGGTGTTTAAATACATGCAGAAACACCTGCCTTATGAAGAGACGCAGAACTACATCGTTAAAGTACGCGAACGTATGCCAAAGTATCAGCGATTCTAGGCTTCTAGCAGAATGAACATGCAGTAACCAGTAACAGGTATTCGGGAGTTTTTTATGGCAACAGCACACCGATTTGTGATGACCGAAAAGGGCCTGATGACCATGGCACCCGCCCTGCTGCCCTTGGTGATGTCAGGCTGCCTGGGCTTCGCCGCCCCGGCCGCCTCCTCTGAGTTTGATGCTTTTATGGCCCGGCAGGCACCCGATATAGAACAGGAAGAGCGGGCCTTCAAACAGTATCAAATGGAGTTGGAACAGGCCTTTGATGCATACCAGAAAGCCTATCGTCAGGAATTTGAGGCATACCAGAAGTCCATCAGCCAACAGTGGGGAGAATTTCTGGATGCAGGCCCAAAGACCTGGATCAGCTACGTTGAAGACAACCAGATTCGCCGGGTAGTCGATTTCGAACGCGGCACGGTGGCCGTCAGCATACTGAGAGCTGAAGGTGCCAGCCCGGAGCAGGTCCGGGCCCGGATAGACAGAGCCATCACCCAACTGCTCAACAGCACCGAGGCCGATGCCTTTGCCTCAGACACCCTGTCGCGCCGCATAGAGGCGCGACTGCTGGAGGCCTCGTCCGCCGTTAAAACAGGCCAGCCAGGTCAACATCGACTCTTTGCCCGGGAAGATCTGGCTGCACTGAGCTCTCGCTCTTCGCCCTATATAAAAGTCAGCGCTCAGGCCAGCTCCCCGGTGCACTGGGAAATCACCAAAACAATGAGCGGGGAGAAAGAGATCGTCACGGCCAACTTCGTTATTCCCAACTCGGTTCAAAAGAAAGCGGAACGC
>JALTMR010000319.1 GCA_027001525.1 Gammaproteobacteria bacterium | reverse complement strand
CAAACTGTGCCGGATTATCGTCCCACAAAATAATATCAACGCGCTCACCCGCCAACTCATTGGACACCGCCTGCACTCTCGACCCCCGCATGCCCACACAGGCACCTACCGGATCGATACGCTGATCGTTGGACTTGACGGCAATTTTTGCACGCACACCCGGATCGCGCGCAGCGGCTCGGATCTCGATCAGACCCTCACCAGCCTCAGGCACTTCCAGCTTGAACAGCTCAATCAATAATTCGGGGGCGGTACGACTCACAAACAACTGCGGCCCACGCTGCTCCGAACGCACCTCTTTAAGGTAACCCCGCACCCGGTCACCCGGACGAAAAGACTCACGCGGAATCATCTCCTCACGGCGAATCATCGCTTCCACGTTACTGCCCAGATCGAGAATGACATTGCCACGATCAGTGCGCTTAACCGTGCCCATCAGTAACTCGCCAACGCGATCCTGGTACTGCTCAACCACCTGGGCTCGCTCAGCTTCACGGACCTTCTGTACGATGACCTGCTTTGCCGCCTGAGCGGAGATACGACCAAAACCGACGGGCTCGATGGACTCCTCGATGTAATCATCCACCTCTTTGGCGGGATCAATATCGGTGGCATCCATCAAACGAATTTCACGATCGAGATTTTCGATCACAGCGTCATCGGCCACCACCAACCAGCGGCGAAAGGCTTCGTAGTCACCCGTGTTTCGATCTATCGAGACGCGCACATCGATATCACCCTCGTGGCGCTTTTTCGTTGCAGTTGCCAACGCTGCTTCGATGGCCCCAAAGATCACCTCTTTAGAAACACCTTTCTCGTTAGATACCGCATCAACAACCAACAAAATCTCTTTGCTCATAGCTCAGCCTCTATCGCTCGCTGTAGATTCAGCGTGCTCGTTATGACGACAAACCTATAACCCAGCCCGGAAGCACCCCGGACTAACCCCCATTCGACTATCCAACCCAACGGCGCGATACGTGATTCGCGCCCATTAGAACTGAGGTACTAAACGTGCCTGATCGATATCATCAAATGGAATTTCAAATTCTTCTCCGTCCACCTCAACAATAACCAGATCACCCTGCTTCTCGACCAGGGTGCCAGTGAAATTACGCCGCCCCAATACGGGAACAGCCAACTTCAGCTTCACCACACTGCCCTGGAAACGCGAAAAATGCGCTTCTTTGAAAAGCGGCCGATCCAGCCCTGGCGAAGAGACTTCCAACCGGTAGTGGCCGGAGATAGGATCCTCAACATCCAGCACACTGCTGACCTGGCGACTCACCTTTTCGCAATCTTCAACCACGACGCCATCGGCAGTATCGATGTAGATACGCAAGACAGAGTTTTTACCCTGAGAGATAAACTCAATCCCAAAGCACTCATAACCCAGCCCTTCCACAACGGGCTCGATTAACTGCTGCACTTTCGCTGACGCTTGTCGAATCATCTATCCACCAAAATAAAAAATGGGCCACAGGCCCACCTTCATCGTTCCAGGAGGGGAGCAACCCTCCTGCTGAAATAAACACCACCGACCTTCAGGTAGCAAAAAGCCCCGAGAACGGGGCTTTTATTCTTATTTGGTAGCGGGGGCAGGATTTGAACCTACGACCTTCGGGTTATGAGCCCGACGAGCTGCCAGACTGCTCCACCCCGCATCAAGTGAGACGTATTGTACGTATGAGCGGCTTGAATTACAAGACCTAAGTTCAAGTTTTCCATACTAACCGGATGCCATCACCAGGGTCACAAAGGCCACTGCGTACTCGTCTTCGTCAGAAATGGTGACATGGGCATCACCGATCCCCAGAGCGTCATAGATCTCAGCGGCCCGGCCCTGAAAATGGAGCAACGGCTTACCTTTTTCATCGTGTTCCACACTGATTTGGGACAACACCATGCCGTCGACAAACCCTGTCCCCATGGCCTTGACCGCCGCCTCTTTGGCGGCAAACCGCTTGGCCAGGTAGTGCGCTTTTTTAACCGTCCGCTCGAATCCCGGCCGCTCTGATTCGGCAAGCACCCGATGGACAAACCGCTCACCAAAACGTTCCAGGTTCGCCCCCATCCTCGCGACGGCGACAATATCGGTGCCGATGCCGTAAATCACTGCCTTGCTGCCAGCATCAGGCGCTTCATTTCGCCAACGGCCGCCTGCAAGCCGGAAAAAACGGCTCTGGCAATAATGGCATGGCCGATATTCAACTCCCGGATCGACGAAATCGCGGCAATGGGAGCCACATTGTGATAGTGAAGGCCGTGGCCGGCGTTGACCTGCAACCCCAGAGACTCCCCCAACGCGACGGCGTTAACGATGCGCTGGTACTCCGCCTCACGCTGGGCCGAATCCGTCATGTCAGCGTAGTGACCTGTATGAACCTCGATCACCGGGGCAGCCACTTCGGCCGCTGCTTCGATCTGGGCAGGGTCCGCATCGATAAACAGCGACGCCCTCACCCCCGATGCCGCCAACCGCCCGCACGCCTCAGCCATGCGGGACTTCTGCCCCACCACATCGAGCCCCCCCTCTGTGGTCAGCTCCTCGCGCCGCTCGGGCACAAGGCAGCAATCCGCCGGCTTGATACGTTCCGCAATGGCCAGCATCTCTTCCGTCACCGCCATCTCAAGATTCATCCGCGTCTGGAGGATATCCTTGAGCATCTCCACATCACGATCCTGAATATGGCGACGATCCTCACGCAGGTGCAGCGTAATGGCGTCAGCGCCGGCCTGTTCCGCCTCAATGGCGGCCTGAATAGGGTCAGGATAGCGCGTTCCGCGCGCCTGGCGCAGCGTTGCCACATGATCAATATTGACACCTAGAAGCATTTCTCTACCTTCTGTTGACTTGATAGGTGGAGGCAGCCCTTACCAGGAGCCTGCCGGATTTAGGAATAATCTACTGCGCTGGTGGGAGTGCGGTTCAAATGTCCCCGATTTTTCGTTACATAGCCCCGCTATGCGCCTCAAAATCGTGAAAATTTGCACTCGCTCTCCCATCATGCTCGCTACGATTACCTAAGTCCGACAGGCTCCTAGGGCGGCGCCACACCTCGTTGCATTTCCAATAACATTTTTCGACTTTGCAGGGGCTTGCCGCCCAGGTGCTGATCGATTGCGGCGCGGAGCAATCTTTTTACTCCTCGGGCACTGGCTTCATCCAGCTGATCCCGGGCCAATGCACGCAGATGCGCACCGTGCAGCACCTCGACCCCGGCGCGGCCATTGTCCGGCAGCGGCACCAAGCCAACTCCGACCTGGTACCTGTATAGTCTGTCGGCATTCAGCACCTCGCCCTCGGCATCGCAATCCAGCATCAGGCCATAGCCAATCTCTTCCAGCAGATACTTTTCAAAAATACGCAGCGCGACAGGTAACTCAGCGCGCCGGGCCTGGTCACTCATATCCGCCAACCACGTAAGGGTGCGATCGTAATGCAAAAACAGTCGGGAATGGGGATCCTGGCGTTGTAACAGGCGCAACAACAGCTCATTCAGATAAAAACCACTCATCAACACCGAGCCCTGCAGTAAATAGCCAGAAGCCTGACTCTCCACGTCCAGCAGGGTCATTAACTCACCCCGGCCTGACCAGGAGAGCAGCAGCGGGGTAAAAGGCTGCAGCAGAGCCTGGCGCGGGTTACGCCGCCGCCTGACCCCTTTGGCCACTACGCCCAGCCGGCCGTGATCCTGGCTAAACACCTCCAGCAACACACTGGTGTCGCGGTAGGGGCGTTGATGCAATATATAAGCTGACTGGAGCTGCTGCCGAGTCGTATTACGCACGGGACGGGTATCTAGGAGCCTGTCTCAGTCGTCACCGTACCCAAGGCTACGCAAGGCCCGCTCATCCGCAGACCACCCCTCTTTGACCTTCACCCACAGGCGCAGGAAGACCTTTTGATCCATCACTGCCTGCAGATCCAGGCGGGCCTGTTTGCCCACTTCTTTCAGATTCTCTCCGCCTTTACCGATAACAATGGCCTTTTGTCCCTGACGCTCGACCCAGATCACAGCGCCAATATGGGCGACTCCGGCCT
>JALTMR010000318.1 GCA_027001525.1 Gammaproteobacteria bacterium | reverse complement strand
GCACATATCAGCAGCATCATGGCCAACGTGATCGACGCCTTCATCACCACAGACCAACAGCGCCGAATTCTCTCCTTCAACGCCTCTGCCGAACGCATGTTTGGCTACAGCTGCGATGAAGTGCTCCACCAGCCCATCGACATGCTCTTTGCCGGCTCTCCCTTCGCAGACGACCAGCAGCCCGATGTCTACCGCCGGGGGCACCCGGTGGTCGAAACCCTGGGCAAACGCCGCAATGCCGCCAGCTTCCACATGGAGGTGACCATTACGGAGCTGGGAGAGCAGGAGGAGTGTCGCTACATCGCCATTTGCCGTGACATCAGCCGCCGCAAATACGCCGAGCTGGAGATCAAATCACTAAAACAGGATCTCGAACAGCGCGTCATCAAACGCACACGGGAGCTGGCCGAGGCCAACCGCGAGCTGCAACATCAGGCCCTGCACGACGGCCTCACCGAACTGCCCAACCGCGCCCTGCTCTCGGATCGCCTGCAACAGGGCACCCGCGCCGCCAGACGAGAAAACAACGCCCTGGCGCTGATCATCATGGATCTGGACCGGTTCAAGGAGATCAACGACACACTGGGCCACCACTACGGCGACCTCTTGCTGCAACAAGTGGCGGAGCGAATGCGTGGCGCGCTGCGTGACTCTGACACCGTGGCCCGCCTCGGCGGCGATGAGTTTGCCGTGCTGCTGCCCAACATTCAGGACGAAGCCCAGGTCGCTGCCGCAGCGGAGAAAATTAACGCCGCCATCGCGGCCCCCTTTACCCTCGAAGGCCAGCAGCTGCACATCGGCGTCAGCATCGGCATCGCCATGTTCCCCAAAGATGGCGCAGACCACACCAGACTCATGCGTCACGCCGACATCGCTATGTACGTCGCCAAGCGCACCCAGAGCAACTACACCTTCTACGACCCCAGCCACGACTCCCACAGCGTCAGCCGCCTCGCCATGATGGGGGAGCTGCGCCAGGCGCTGGAGCAGCACCAATTGCGCGTTCACTATCAACCCACCGCCGACCTGGGCAGCCGCAAGGTGGTGGGGGCCGAAGCACTGGTGCGCTGGTGCCACCCGAGCAAGGGCATCATCATGCCGGAGGAGTTCATTCCGCTGGCCGAGCAGACGGGACTGATCAAACTGCTGACCCTGTGCGTACTGGATCAGGCGCTGGAGCAACTCAAAATCTGGCAGGACGCCGGCCATAACCTGCGCATGTCGGTCAATCTGTCACCGCGCAACCTGCACGACCCGGAGATTGTTGAACACATCGCCCAACGCATGAAAAAGTGGCACATCGCCCCGCAGGATCTGCAACTGGAGATTACCGAAAGCGCCATTATGGAAGACCCCATGCGGGCCATGAACATCCTCACCAGCCTGCACGCCATGGGCATCATGCTCTCGATCGATGACTTTGGTACCGGCTACTCCTCCCTCATGTACCTCAAACAGCTGCCGGTGAACCAGATCAAGATCGACAAATCATTCGTTACCGACATGAGGGACAAGAACGAGGACAAGGTCATCGTCCGCTCCACCATCGACCTGGCTCACAACATGGGTCATCAGGTCATCGCAGAGGGGGTTGATAACGAAGCGGCGCTAGACATGCTCACCGCCATGGGCTGCGATCTCGCCCAGGGATTTTTTATCAGCGAACCACTCACCGCCAGCGCCTTCGAACACTGGCTGGATACGTCGCCGTGGAGCGAACAGTTGATCAATAAACTCAGCGTTGGCGCACCCGACGACCAGCATCACACGAAATAGGCCAGCGCCTGGAGACAGGCCAGCGCCATGAGGCCGGCCAGCACGTCGTCCAGCATGATGCCAAAGCCGCCGCCCACGTCGCGGTCCACGACTTTGATGGGCCACGGCTTGAGAATGTCGAAAAAGCGAAACAGCACGAACCCCACCAGCCACCAGAGCCACCCTTCGGGGGCGGCGATCATGGCAATCAGGTAACCGACGATCTCATCCCAGACAATGCCCGGATGGTCGTGCACCTTGAGGTCGGCGGCGGTGACATGGCAGAGCCAGATTCCCACCAGGCAGAGCAGTAGCGTGACAGCCAGATAGGGCCAAAGTGTCAGGTCGGCCATCAGCGCGTAGAGCGGGATGGCAACCAGGGTGCCCCAGGTGCCGGGGGCCTTGGGCATCGCCCCGGCACCAAAACCAAAAGCAGCCAGGTGGATCGGGTTGGACCAGTCGGGTTTGACTGACGGTTTGCTAGACAAAATGGCGATACCCCTGTCGAGTTGCTTCAATCAATTGACCATCCGCCAGCCGCAGTCGCAGGCCTCGCAGGGGCTCAACCACCCCGATACAGCTGATCTCACAGCCCACCTGCGCCATCAGCGCCTCGGCCTGCGGCTGACGCGCCGACGGTACGGTAAAGCAGAGTTCATAATCGTCCCCGGCGCTCAAGGGCCACTGCCACCAGGGCTCACCGGCCAGGCTTTTGACCTGCTCGGCCACCGGCAGGGCTTCCACATCCAGTACCGCGCCAACAGCGCTTTTTTTCAGAATATGGCCCAGGTCGGCCACCAGGCCATCAGAAATATCGATAGCCGCCGAGGCCACCCCTCGCAGGGCAAGGCCGGCCTCGATACGGGGAGCGGGACAGTTCAGGCGCTGAATAAAATAGTCCTCATCCCGCACGCCCTGCAGTTGGCGCTGCACCAGCCTGAGCCCCAAGCCCGCATCACCTATCTGGCCACTGACGTAGATCAGGTCACCGGCCGCGGCGCCGCAGCGTGTCAGTGCCTCGCCAGATGCCACCTGGCCCATGATCTGGACGCTGAGGCTGAGGGGGCCACGGCAGGTATCGCCGCCAATCAGCTGTACCTGATACTGATCAGCCAGTTGGAAGAAACCGCGGCAAAAGGCCTCCAGCCACGCTTCGTCGGAGTGGGGCAAGGTCAGCGCCAGAGTGGCCCAAGCGGGCTTTGCCCCCATGGCCGCCAGGTCACTGAGATTCACCGCCAGAGCCTTATGGCCAATGGCCTGCGGCGACGTCTGCGGGGGAAAATGGACACCCTCGATCAGAGTGTCAACACTGACCACCAACTCACAGCCATCGGCCACCGAGACCACGGCGGCATCGTCACCGATGGGGGTTGCCACATCATCACGTCGAACCGCTTGGTGCTCAAAGTAACGTTCGATTAAATTAAACTCGCCTAACCCCATCCACCTGGCCAATTGCTCTGAATAACCGGGCGCTCATTGTCCTGCACTCCCCTCGGGGAAGCAATCGCCAATTCACCGCTTGATTGATCCAATTTAGAACCGATACAGTGCCTAAGAGGGGCTTCTGGTACGGCAACCCAAGGGAAGTATCATGACTCAGACACAGTACGACGTAGTCATCATCGGCGGGGGAATTTCGGGTACGGCACTGTTGTTTCTGCTCTCCCGCTACACCGATCTGAAAAATATCGCCCTGCTGGAGAAATGCGCCGACATTGCCGCCCTCAACTCCCACGGCCGCAACAACAGTCAAACGCTGCACTGCGGCGACATCGAGACCAATTACACGCTGGAAAAGGCGCTCCAGGTGCAGGCCTCGGCCAATATGCTGGTTAACTATGTCTCCCGCTTTGCTGATACCCGCAACATCCTGCACCGATACTCCAAAATGGTGTTGGGCGTCGGTGAGCAGGAGTGCACGGCACTACGGCAACGCTTCGACCTTTTCTCCCCCCACTACCCGGCCATGAATCTACTGACGCGGGACGATATCGCCACCATTGAGCCCAAGGTGGCGGCGGGGCGGAAGGAGGAGATTGTTGCGTTAGGGGCGGGCGATGAGTACAGCGCTGTGGATTTCCAGGCCCTGGCCGAATCTTTTGCCCGTTATGCCCAGCGCGCCGAGGGCGGCAGCGCCGATATTATGCTCAACACCACCGTGGGCAAGATCTCCGAGGTCGCCGGGGGCTTTCGTGTCGACACCGATAAGGAGACGCTTCAGGCCCGCAACGTCGTCGTCTCCGCCGGGGGCCACAGTCTGCTCTTTGCTCAGGCTATGGGTTATGGCC
>JALTMR010000317.1 GCA_027001525.1 Gammaproteobacteria bacterium | reverse complement strand
ATGTGAGATGCCTGCGGCAAAAATGTTAAAATCCGGTCAATTGCCGTGATAGCGGTGCCTGGTTTGCACAAGCACCTATTCCCTGCTTTTTTCGAGTTTATTGAATGTTTGATATCGATTGTCACCGGTGCCTTTCAACAGGCCTTTATCGATGCGCGTGCATTGATCGGGACGGTTCCTCCCTCCGCCTAACTGCTTGAGTTAACGATGCCAGAGCCCACAGAATTTGATCCCAGAGCCTTTGTGAAAACACTCAGCTCCCGCCCCGGCGTGTACCGTATGATCAATGCGGCGGACGAGGTGATCTATGTGGGCAAGGCGCGTCAGTTATCAAAGCGGGTGGGCAGTTATTTTGCCCGTAATGTGAGTTCACCCAAGACGCGAGCGATGGTGGCCCATATTGCCAATATTGAAGTGACAGTGACGAACACCGAAGGTGAGGCGCTGTTGCTCGAAAACAATTTAATCAAAGAACTCAAACCGCGTTACAACATCCTGCTCCGGGATGATAAAAGCTATCCCCATATCTTTCTCTCTGCCGATGACTCACCGCGCATCACTTTTCACCGGGGTGCCAAGCGGGCCAGGGGGCGTTACTTCGGCCCCTTTCCCAACTCCGGGGCCGTCCGCGAGACATTGAATACCTTGCAAAAACTGTTTCGCGTGCGCCAGTGCGAAGACAGTTTTTTCAGCAATCGCTCACGCCCTTGTCTGCAATATCAGATAAAACGTTGCAGTGCGCCCTGTGTGGGGAGGGTGACGGCGGAGGACTACGCTAAAGATGTGCGTCACGCCGTTATGTTTCTGGAAGGGAAAAACAGCCAGGTGATTGATGAGTTGGTGAATCGCATGGAAGCAGCCAGTGTGGCGCTGGAGTTCGAGGCTGCAGCCCGGTATCGGGACCAGATCGCTAAACTGAGACGAATCCAGGAAAAACAGTACGTCTCCGGCACCGGTGGTGATGTGGATGTGATCGCCGGTGCAGTGCGCAGTGGTTTGGGTTGCGTGCAGGTTTTCTATATTCGTGGTGGTCGTATCCTCGGAAATAAAACCTTTTTTCCGAAGCATACGGATGGCGTTGCCGAGACGGATGTTCTGTCTGCCTTTTTGCCGCAGTACTATTTGGGGCGTGAGGTGCCATCGGAGATTTTGGTTAACCACCCATTGGACGAGCGGGAGCTTATCGAAAGCGTATTGAGCGAGCAGGCCGGGCGTAACGTCACCATCTCCCACAAAGTGCGTTCGGATCGTGCACGCTGGGTGGCAATGGCCCAGACCAATGTGGAGGAGGCGCTCACGCGTCAGCTGCTCAACAAGGCGGGCATGCGACAGCGCTATGAAGCGCTTCAGGAGGCGTTGCGGCTGGATGATCTGCCACAGCGTTTGGAGTGTTTTGACATCAGCCACACCATGGGTGAGGCAACGGTGGCGTCTTGTGTTGTTTTTGATCTGGAGGGGCCGCTGAAAAGTGACTATCGGCGCTTCAACATTGAAGGCATCACCGGCGGGGATGACTACGCGGCCATGAACCAGGCCCTGACTCGTCGCTATACCAGAATAAAAAAAGGGGAGGGAAAGCTGCCCGATATCCTCTTTATAGATGGCGGTAAGGGGCAAATCAGCACAGCAGCTGCGGTGCTGGAAGAGTTACAGGTTACGGACGTACTCATGGTGGGGATCGCCAAAGGGCCTGATCGCAAGCCTGGGCTGGAGACGCTTTTCTTGTCGCCATCCGGTGAGGCCATTATACTGCCGGCAGACTCACCCGCCCTGCATCTGATCCAACAAATTCGAGACGAAGCACATCGTTTTGCCATCACGGGGCACAGACAGCGGCGGGCTAAAACGCGTAGCAAATCGCCGCTGGAGGGGATTGCCGGCGTTGGGGCGAAGCGTCGTCGTGATCTGCTGAATCAATTTGGTGGCTGGCAAGAGGTGACCCGTGCTGGTGTGGATGACCTGGCGCAGGTAAAGGGCATCAGCAAAGCGCTTGCACAACGAATTTATGATGCGTTTCATGCGGAAAGCTAGTGTTTGGCCGATCCCTAAACGGTAACGGCTCGCTATTTCTGTCTCACCCATAGAATATTGACGGAGCATTCGTGTCAAATGACAAGTATTCCCACACTGTTGACCTATCTGCGCATTGCGCTGATTCCAGTATTTGTCTTGGCCTTCTACCTTCCCGTGGGCTGGGCTCATATTGCTGCTACGGTAGTGTTCGGTCTGGCGGCATTTACTGATTGGCTGGATGGGTATTTGGCTCGTAAGCTGGATCAGGCATCCCGTTTTGGTGCCTTTCTCGATCCCGTGGCAGATAAATTGATGGTGGCGGCCGCCCTGGTTTTAATCGTCCAGCGCGATCCATCTATCTGGATGGCTGTTGCCGCAGTGGTTATTATTGGGCGCGAGATTACTATCTCGGCGCTGCGAGAGTGGATGGCAGAAATTGGCCAGCGTGCTCAGGTAGCTGTCTCTAATCTGGGAAAATACAAAACCACGGCGCAGATGGTTGCCCTGTTTATGCTGATATATGATGCACCCCTGCTTGGTTTACCAATACACGAAATAGGCATGGGCTTTCTCTATATCGCCGTAGTGTTGACCCTGTGGTCAATGTTTTCCTACCTCAAAGCAGCGTGGCCAATTCTCAAGGCAGAGCAGGATTAGGGGGTGTTCCCGTAATAGAGAACACCCTCCCGGTTTTTTTAAAGTAAATTGAACGGGGGTGTTGACACTCCATCTGAAATCGCTAAAATAGCGCCCACTTCAACGCTGAACGCAACACGGCACAGCGAGCAATTGAAGCAAGAGCGGGAATAGCTCAGTGGTAGAGCACAACCTTGCCAAGGTTGGGGTCGCGAGTTCGAATCTCGTTTCCCGCTCCAAATTCCTTTCAAGATCGTGTTTCAGTAATAAGTTTGAAAGTATTGGCTGGGTGGCAGAGTGGCTATGCAGCGGCCTGCAAAGCCGTGGACCCCGGTTCGATTCCGGGCTCAGCCTCCATACTTTCCGATAAGGCAAGCCCACTAGGGTAAGCGCCTTGAAATCACAAAGTTTAATAGTTAGCCGTCGGGCCATCGGGTTACTCTGAGGGTAGTAACGGTTAATTTTGGATCGGATGTGCAGGTCCAATACCAAGCAAGCCTCGGTGGCGAAATTGGTAGACGCAAGGGACTTAAAATCCCTCGGTGGCAACACCGTGCCGGTTCGATTCCGGCCCGAGGCACCAGTTGTATAAAGAGCGGGAATAGCTCAGTGGTAGAGCACAACCTTGCCAAGGTTGGGGTCGCGAGTTCGAATCTCGTTTCCCGCTCCAAATTTCCTTCCTGTTACATCTTCCAACGCTTTTCTTCGATATCTTTTCGTGGCGTTATTCTTTCGCGGACTTGAGCCTTTTTCTCTTCAGTTGCGCGACCGAACTTTCTTTGCTTTCTTTTTCCTGCAATCAGTACCGCTTTAAGTTTTTCGTCACACTCAGCTTGCAAAGACGCCGTACACTCCCGAGATAAACTGCTGTTCACTATTTTTTAGCACACCCAGGTAGGCAACACTCCAATGGTTTACTTTGCATGGGAGGCGTATGTTTATGTTCCCCAGGTGACCCGGAGTATCTTCATAAAACGCTTCGAAGTGAGTGAGTAAAACAGAGCGCTTCTGGTGTCGGTATTCTGTGAGAATCAGGTGTTCTCCTGAATCAATATAGTCTTCAAACTATCGAAAACTGAATAGAGGTGCCCTGGAGGATTAAGGAGGTTTACGTATCCTGATTGGCGACATGTTCGATTCCATTTTTTGATGAAAATGGACATTGGTTTTTGATGACGCTTGGAGAACAGATGAAAAATAAATTCACATTTTGCCAATTAAATTTAAACCGACTATAGTTATCAGCGATTCGTTAGATAGTGAATAAAGATTGTTCTGATTTTGTCGATAGTTTTGCCGATGATCGCTATTTAAATATTTTTTGAATAAGGAGTCACTATGACAGTTAAAAAGAAAGCTTCAGTTAAGCGTAAAACCACAGCCAAAAAGACCGTCAAAAAGAAGG
>JALTMR010000316.1 GCA_027001525.1 Gammaproteobacteria bacterium | reverse complement strand
CTGACTTTGCGCGGCCTCATGGCCATCCCTGCGCCCTCGCACGAGTTCAACGAACAGCGGGCTATTTTTCACCAGGTTAACGCCCTGCAACAGCAGCTCAATGCCGAGGGCCTGGATCTCGATACCCTGTCGATGGGGATGTCGGGTGATCTGGAGGCGGCCATTGCCGAGGGGGCCACCATGGTGCGCGTCGGCAGCGCTATTTTTGGTCCTCGCCGCCGCGCCACGACCAGCGATTGAAGGCATTGCTTTACACAACGCCGTTGAAAACTCTACAGTAAACACCATCATTCCTAACCACCACTCCCAACTTAAATCACGCATTGACCTATGGACACTTCGATCATCAGCTTTATCGGCGGCGGCAACATGGCACGCAGCCTCATCGGCGGTTTGATTGCCGACGGCACAGACCCGTCCACCCTCTGGGTGGCCGATGCCAGCCAGGAGCAACTCAGCGCAGTAAAAGAGCACCTGGCGGTCAACACCACCACATCCAACCTGGAGGCGGCAGCCAAGGCCGATATCGTCATCCTGGCCGTCAAACCGCAGATACTCAGTACCGTCGCCTGTGAACTGGCGGAGGTTGCCCGAAAGCACAATCCGCTCTTTCTCTCGGTAGCTGCCGGCATTCGCGAGCAGGATCTCAACCGCTGGCTGGGAGGCAACGCCACCATCGTCAGAGCCATGCCCAATACCCCCGCGCTGATTCAAAGCGGTGCCACGGCGCTGGTCGCCAACAACAAAGTGACTCAAGTGCAGCGCAATCAGGCCGAAAGCATCATGCGCTCAACAGGCCTGGCACTGTGGCTGGAGAGCGAAGCGCAGATGGATGTGGTCACCGCCCTTTCCGGCAGCGGCCCGGCCTACTATTTCCTCATCATGGAGGCACTGGAAAAGGCGGCTTGCGACCTGGGGCTCGCCCCTGAAACCGCCCGCCTGCTGACACTTCAAACCGGCTTTGGCGCCACAAAAATGGCCCTGGAGAGCAGCGACACACTGGAAGACCTGCGCCGCCGAGTCACCTCCCCCGGCGGCACCACTGAACAGGCGATCAAAACGCTGGAAAATGGCAATATTCGCCACCTTCTCAAGGAGGCGCTGGAAGCCGCAGCCCATCGCTCGTCAGAGTTGGCAGACCAATTTGGAAAGGATATTTAGATGAACGGTTACCTCTCTTCAGCCGGCAGCTACCTGGTGGACGCCATTTTGGGGCTCTACATCGGCGCGGTCATGATCCGCTTCCTGTTGCAGCTGGTGCGGGCGGATTTCTACAACCCGGTCTGCCAGTTTCTGGTCAAGGTCACCAACCCGTTACTAAAACCGCTGCGCCGCATTATTCCCGGCATAGGCGGTATCGATGTCGCCTCGCTCATTCTGGTGCTCAGTCTTCAAATCGTCACACTGCTGTTACTGGCGCTGATGGCCGGGGTCTCGCTGGCAATCCCCGGCTTGATCGTGCTCAGCATCGGCGAGTTAGTTGCGCTACTACTGAACATCTACATGTTCAGCATTCTGATCCAGGTGGTACTGAGCTGGGTTGGCGGCGGTGCGCCCAACCCGATCACCAGCCTGCTCTACTCACTCAATGAGCCGGTGATGCGCCCGGCAAGACGCATCCTGCCCCCCATCTCGGGCTTTGACCTCTCCCCTATTCTGGTCTTTCTGTTGATCGGCCTGCTCAAGATAATTCTCGTTGCCCCCATCATGGATCTGGGCAAATCCCTGGCCTGACCACCCTGCCGGCGGGTTGAAGCATCACGCTGCGACCCGCCCTTCTCACACCCCGCCTGATCACACACAAGCTCTACTGGCGCGCTGATCGCTCGCTTCGCTACGCCTATCAGCGTGAGGTTAAAGCAAGGGAGATGAGCGACCGATAAGCAACATGACCCAAGTCCGACAGGCTTTTGGCAAGCCGTTCAGGTGAGAAACCACCGTCCTCCGGGGCGTGCCTCAGCAAGCTGCCAGAAAATACTTTCGACTCATACCACCACGACAAAGGGACGCAGGAAGGCGTATGGAGGAAAATCTTTTCAAACAGCAGATGCGGGCATTTGATCGCTGGAAAGCTGAGCTGATTCAGGTAGTCAAGGACTACCACCATTGGCTGGAAAGTCAGGAAAAGAGCACGCCCGATGTTGACGTGCGTCTGTTTGACGCCATCGAATCGCTCAAGTCGGATCAGTTAACCATCGCCTTTGTCGCCGAGTTCTCCCGCGGTAAAACCGAGCTGATCAACGCCATCTTTTTTTCCGACTACAAACGCCGGCTGCTCCCCTCCGAAGCGGGCCGCACCACCATGTGCCCCACCGAACTGTTCTACGACCACGAAGAGGACCAGGCCTATATTCGTCTGCTGCCGATTGAAACCCGCCTGCAGGACGAGAGCATCTCGGAGCTGAAAAAAGACACCCAGCAGTGGAAGACCATCCACCTGGATGTCAACTCACCCGACCAGATGGTCGACGCCATGAAAGAGGTCATCAAGACCAAAAAAGTGGGCATGCAGGAAGCCACCGACCTCGGCCTCTACAACGACAACACCCCGCGGCGGCGAAAAACAGACCCCGCCGCACCGGAGGAGATCGAGATCCCCTACTGGCGCCACGCCATGATCAGCTTCCCCCATCCGTTGCTCCAGCAGGGGCTGGCCATTCTCGACACCCCAGGACTCAATGCCCTGGGCACGGAGCCGGAACTGACCATCAACATGCTGCCCAGTGCCCACGCCGTGCTGTTTATTCTGGCCGCCGACACCGGCGTGACCCGCAGCGACCTGGACGTGTGGGAGTACCACATTCGGGAGTTCCGCGGTGCCTCCAAACAGGGGCTGGTGGCCGCCATCAACAAGATAGACACCCTGTGGGATGAGCTAAAAAACGAGGAAGAGATTGAAGCCAGCGTCGCCTCCCAGCGCACCGAGGTGGCCGCCGAACTGGGCATCGACGCCGCTCAGGTCTTCCCCGTCTCGGCCCAAAAGGCACTCGTGGCGAAAACAAAAGGAGACGACGAGTTACTCAGCCGTAGCCGCCTCAGCGAGATGGAACACTACCTGGCCGAGACCATCATTCCCGCCAAGCAGGATATCGTGCGTGAAAACATTGTCAGCGAAGTCGGCGGCCTGATTATCGAAAACAGGCACGCCGTCCACAGCGAGCTGGAGCAGACACAGCAGCAATTGATGGAGCTGAAATCGCTCGGTGGCAAGAACGCCCACCTGATTCAGCACATGATGCGCAAAGCCCGGGAAAAGCAGGCGGCGTACAACCAGAACATGGAGTATTTTCAGTCCAGCCGCCGCACCCTGAACCAACATGCGACGCTGCTGTTGGCTGAACTGAGCTTAAAGAAATTCGACAAGGTTGTGACGGAAACACGCAATAAAATGTCCGGCAGCTGGACCACGGTGGGAATGAAAGAGGGCATGAAAATGCTCTTCGATGGCATCCGCGAAACCATGCAGATCGCCACTCGCCACGCCGACAACACGCATCAACAGATCATCGAGATCTACCACCGCTTCAACAAAGAGATTGAGATGAGCGGCACCCCCCCCATTCCCTTCTCGACCGACAAGTACGCCGCAGAGATGGACAAGCTCTACGCGCTGGCGGAGGAGTTTCGCAGCAGCCCGATGACCACCATGACGGAGCAGAGCTTTGTGATCAAAAAGTTCTTTATCTCACTGGTCAGCCACGCACGCAATGTGTTCTATCAGGCGAATCAGGAGGCAGAAAACTGGTTTAAGGACATTATGCTGCCACTGGCCAAACACGTCGCCGATCACAAGCGATTGCTGGAGCAGCATATGGAAACGCTCTACAAGATCAACGAGTCGAAAGACAATATCGCCAGCCGCAAAGCAGAGCTGGAGGTGCAGATCAAAACCCTGCAGGAGCAGCAACAGGCGCTGGAAAAGATGGCTCAGGCAATGGGGGCCTCACTGCCCGAGCTTCACCGTACGGTGGAAGAGAGCCCAAAAGCCGCGTCCGCCTGAGGGCGAGCTGACAGGCAGCGACGAGATTATTCAGAGCGTGTAGTCGTAGTCGATAA
>JALTMR010000315.1 GCA_027001525.1 Gammaproteobacteria bacterium | reverse complement strand
CGCCCGCAAACTTGCCAAGCAATACAAACGTCGCAACAACGAACATACCTTTAGCGATCTGCTTGTGCTCTCGCCCTACCCGAGAAAGCCGCCCCCTAACCTTTACCGACCAGAACCGGGCTAACGCGCCTCTTGCACTTCTCATTCTAAATCCAGCGGTGACTCGTTAAAAACAAGGAAAAAGGGGCCATAAGCGAGGGCTGTACGACAAACCTGAACATAGCCTCAACATGGTGACCCGTATAAGAGGTAGCCCCATAATAAAAAACGCCACGCTTTCAAACGTGGCGTCCTTGGCTAAATAGCCGTTCCGCTATTCAATAGTAGCCCCTTTCTTACCTACCGTAATATAAGGTCTAATATACCTAAGCGTTTTTTCTCCGATCCCCGTAACACGAACAAGCTCTTCAACATCGTTGTAAGGCCCGTTTTTCTCCCGGTACTTTACTATTGCCTTAGCCTTGATAGGCCCGATTCCTTTCACTTCTGAGGCTATAGTCGCAGCGTCCGCCGAATTTATATCGATCGTCCCTACAGCCTGCGAAACAGATGCGGACAGCAATAACGTTACGGCCAAAACTAACTTTTTTATCATGACACTCTCCTTGTGTGCATTGAATAAAATCACGCCAAACACGCACAAAAAGGATGCCTAATCTCTGCTTTTCCGTCAAGCAACCGGAGTTTCAATACTCTTGTAGATGCTGTTAAATTCCTTGATAGGGTTTTCTGCCTGCGTGATAGGACGACCTATCACCAGGTATGACGCACCCGCACCGAGTGTTTTTTCCGGAGTCATGGTCCGGCGCTGATCGCCTTTCGCAGATCCCTCAGGTCTTACCCCGGGAGTGACAAGGCAAAAGTCATTGCCGTGCACCTGCCTCATTTGCTGCACCTCCTGAGGTGAACACACCAGTCCATCCAAACCCGATTGGTGGGCCAGGTCCGCAAGTCGGGAGACCAGCTCTTTGGGGGTAGCCTGAAGGCCTATCTCAACCAAATCGGCAGACTCCATACTGGTCAACACAGTAACTCCGATTAGCAGGGTCTGACTGGAGTCCACCGCCCTGCTCGCCGCCTCCATCATTCTTCGCCCACCCAGTGCGTGAACGTTCACCATCCACACGCCTAAATCGGCGGCGGCGGCACAGGCAGCGGCCGTCGTGTTGGGGATGTCGTGAAATTTAAGATCCAGAAAAACGTCGAAGTTTCGACTTTGAAGCTGTTTGACTATCTGGGGACCCTGGCGGGTAAAAAGCTCCTTACCCACCTTTACCCGGCAACGCTCTGGATCGAGCTGATCAGCCATGGCCAGGGCATCAGATCCCCTAGCATAATCCAACGCAACAATAATCTTTCTGCTGTCCGATTTTTCCATTAAATACTGGCACCCCACTGGAATTCCTGAATGGCGTTGATCGTGCCCCATTGCTTGCAACTGGGACAATTCCAATGCATCACAACACCGGTGAAGCCACAATTGGCGCAGCGATAGGTTGGCTTGTTCTCCAGTAGCCTATCCAGGGATTGCTGGGCGAGTGTTGAGAATTTTCGTTTTCGCCTTGTTTGTTGCGATTCCAGTTCAAACAAGCAACTGATCCCTCTTAGCGACGGCTTACCAGCCAGGTCCCCACTTAAAAAGTCCAATGCAGCTTCGACGCCTTTTTGCTCTTTCAATACTCGGGACAAAACCAAAACCAATTCGATTCCATGGTGCCTGTCCAGCAACCCCTTCAGGTAAGGAACAATTCGCTTCTGCCAATGCATGGCTTCGTAACACTCGAGAATAGAGGCATAAATTTCAGACAAGTATTGGGGGGCACTCTCTTCCAGGCGTCGATAGGCAGCAATAGCAGCTGCATAATTTTCGGACTCTTTTTCGATATCCCCCAGGAGAATCGCAGCCCGCCCACAAAAGGGATCCTCGGCAAATGCCTTTTCCAACATCCGCCGTGCTTGCGCCAAATCTTTTTGATCTTTAGCATCAACGGCCAGTTCGCAAAAATATTGCGCTATAACACCGCCCTTAAATTCTGGGGTGACGGCCTGAATTTTACGCCCAACCTCAATCGCCCGAAACCACTCCTTCTCCTGCTCATAGATGTCCTTCAATATGTGCAGGGCGGAAAGGTTATCATCGTTAGAATCGATAATTTCGAGACACAGGTCTTCCGTTCTGTCCAAGAGACCAGCCCGAAGATAATCCCGTGCCAACTCCAGCAACGCCTGCCCTCGGACCCCTTCACTCAAACCGGGGCGAGCGACAAGGTTTTGATGAATTCGTATCGCCCGCTCAACCTCGCCGCGCTGACGAAACAGACTTCCCACAGCCAAATGCATTTCGATCACTTCTTCGTCTGTTTCCAGCATTTTTACGAAAACATCGATGGCCTTATCGGATTGCTCATTAAGCAAAAAGTTAAGACCCTTTACATATTCGGAGGGAGAAATTTTCTGATCAGCGACTGCGTTCTGGCGATATTCTCGCCGAGCAAGATACCAACCCGATGCGGCAGCTAACGGTAACAGAAGCCACAGCAAATTCAGCATGGATGGATCAATGATCTTTCACAGACTGGGCACGCAGATGGGATGCTTCCCGCTCTGCTGATTTGAGGCTTTTATTCAACTTCATGGCCTGACGTTTCAGACGCATGATGACGCCTAGGCTACCCAACATGCCAAACAGCGCACCCAAGCCGATAGCAATCACCAAAGACAGAGATAAGGGTAACTGCTGAGTACCAAAATAGTAGTTAAGCTCTACAGTGCCGGAATTCCATGATGAAAAGCTAACCCCTACAATTAGCAAAATCAGTAAAAATATAACTTTAAGTAAACGCACCATCCCCCACAGACTCCTTTTTAGTTATGCTTCGCGTATCTCTACTTTGCCGATACTGCTGTTCACGCGGTCACGCAGTTCCTTGCCCGGTTTAAAATGAGGTACATACTTGCCAGAGAGAGGAACCGAATCACCGGTTTTAGGATTACGCCCCAAACGAGGTGGACGATAATGAAGTGAGAAGCTACCAAAACCACGAATTTCAATGCGATCGCCACTGGCCAACGTCTGGGCCATCTGTTCGATCATGGTTTTCATAGCGAATTCAACATCTTTGTACGTCAGATGTTTCTGATGTTGAGACAGGATATCGATCAGTTCAGATTTAGTCATAGTCGTCCCCTTGTTCCCAGGAGCCCCCGGCCAACCCACACCGGATCCGAACCTATAATACTGATATATCTATTGATTTAGCAATACCTCCTGGCAGCAAAACCACCAGGAGGGATATTGTTTTACAACTTACTCGCCTTTGGAACCCATCTGCTCTTTCAGCAGATCACCCAAAGTCATTGCACCGCCAGCAGAACCGCGACTGTATTCCTGCATCGCTTCCGCTTCTTCAGCACTGTCTTTCGCCTTGATGGAGAGCATGATCGTGCGGCTCTTGCGATCCACACCGATGAATTTGGCTTCAACTTTATCGCCAACGTTCAAAACAGTGCGGGCATCCTCTACACGATCAGAGGAGAGCTCCGACGCACGCAAATGGCCATCCACATTCTCAGCCAGCTCAACAACAGCCATTCTGGCATCAACCTCTTTCACGGTACCCGTCACGATACTGCCCTTGGCATGTTCCGCAACAAATGAGGAGAAAGGGTCCTGGTCAAGCTGCTTCACACCCAAAGAGATGCGCTCACGCTCGGGGTCGATGGCCAATACAACAGCCTCGATCTCGTCACCCTTCTTGTAGTTGCGAACAGCCTCTTCACCAGGCTCCTGCCAGGAAAGATCAGACAGATGCAGGAGGCCATCAATGCCGCCCTCAAGCCCCACAAACACACCGAAATCAGTGATGGACTTGATGACACCGGAAAGCTTCTCGCCCTTGTTGTGGGTCGCAGAGAAAGCTTCCCAAGGGTTCGTTGCACACTGCTTCATGCCCAGGGAGATACGACGACGCTCTTCATCGATGTCCAGCACAACAACTTCAACTTCCTGTCCTACATGAACCACCTTGGACGGGTGGATGTTTTTGTTGGTCCAGTCCATCTCGGAGACGTGCACCAGGCCTTCAACG